>NZ_JBHZCN010000033.1:0-85362 GCF_042755465.1 Kitasatospora sp. NPDC059160
CCCGGGGCGGGGCGGGGTCCCCCCGGGGGGGGCCCGCCCGGCCGGCGCCCCCCCCGGGCCGCCCGAGCCGCGCGGCCTCCTCGTTGCGCAGCAACTCCCAGCCGCCGTCCGGCCGGTGGAGTGCCGCGGAGTGCCAGGGCGTCATCCAGGCGTCGGCGGCGGCGAGCAGCCGGATGCCGAACTTGGGCGCCCCGGCCGGCTGTGGATGGATCGACAGCCGCACCGCCCGAGGATGCTGCTCGGCGATCAACTCGCCCCAGGCGCGACTGCGTTGGATCACCCCGTAGGCGCGCCGGCGGCACTCCCGCTGGAGGGCCGACCTGGTGCCGGGGAAGTTCACGGCGTCCTCGGTGAGGAAGCGGGTGATGCCCCGGTAGAGCCGCAGGGTCTCCTGCTCGGTCAGCACCTGCTCGCGCAACTCCTCGACGCTCGGCGCGTACCGCGCGTGCACCCGGGCGCGCTTCTCGTCGTACGGCAGGTCGCCGAGCACCGCCCGCAGGTCGAAGGTGTCCAGGTGGCGCAGGCCCTCGCGCTCGATCATCGCGGTCAACTCGTCGGAGTACTCGTCGATGTGGTGGTCCGGGACGTCGATCAGGTCGCCGAAGATGTGGCCGTCCGAGCAGATCAGGATCCGGGCGCCGGGCGGGTGGATCCGGGCTATCCGCCGGCAGAGCCCGTCCAGGAAGGTCAGCGACAGCCGCTCGCCCTCGTCGGGCAGGTGGCCGAGCACCTTGGCCGGGTTCGGCGACTTGCAGGGGAAGCCCGGGAGGGTGAGGACGATCGGCTCACCGGCCGCGATGAAGTCCGCCAACTGCGCCAGCTGGAAGGGGAAGTGCTCGGGCCGGGCGTCGAACTCCGGGTCGGAGGCGCGGCGGTGCGGGAGCAGCAGGCCGAGGACGCGGGCGGCGAGCTGCGCCGTCGACGGCTGACCGGGGGCGCTGGTGGCGAGGGTGGCGGTGCCGACGGGCGGCATGATGGATCTCCTCCGGGGGCGGCGGGTAGGGCTGGTCGGTGGGTGTGGCGAGGGGCGGGGGGCTCAGCGGCGCCGGTCGTAGGCGACCGGCAGCCGGTTCACCCCGCGGGCCAGGACGGCCGGGATCCAGGCGAGTTCGTCCAGGCCGTCCCCGGGCGCACCGGCCGGGCGCAGCCCGTCCAGTCGGCCGACCAGGGCGTGGACGGCGATCTGGAGCTCGGCCCGGGCCAGGGCGGCGCCCGGGCAGTAGTGGATGCCGTGGCCGAAGGCGAGGTGGGCGTTCGGCGTGCGGTCGAGGTCGAGGCGGTCGGCCTCCGGGAACTGCGCGTCGTCCCGGTTGGCGGCGCAGAGCGAGACGATCACCGAGTCGCCGGCCGGTACGGTGGTGCCGAACAGGTCGCTGTCCTCGGCGAAGAAGCGCCAGGTGGTGAGCTCGAACGCGGCGTCGTGGCGCAGCAGTTCCTCCACCGCCCGGGCCAGTCGGCCGGGTTCGTCGAGGCCGGCGCGCAGCGCGGCCAGCTGCTCGGGGTGGCGCAGCAGGGTGATCAGCATGGTGGTGATCTGGTTGGTGACCGGCTCCTGGCCGGCGACCAGCAGCTGGAACACGATCGAGTCGAGCTCCTCGCGGCTCAACTCGCCCGCGTCGTGGGCGGCGACGAGCCGGCCCAGCAGGTCCTCGGCCTCGGTCCAGCCCGGCTCCCGGCAGTCCGCGCGCTTGCGGGCGACCACTTCGGCGATGTACGTCTGCAGCCCGCGCAGCCGTGCCTCGTACGCCGGTCGGCCAGGGTCCTGCGGGCCGACCGGCTGGACCACCTTGCCCCAGTCGCGGTCGAAGCGCTCGGCCAACTCGGCGGGCAGGCCGATGACTTCGGCCAGCACCCGGAAGGGGTAGTGGGCCGCGAAGCCCGCCACCAGGTCGGCGCCGCCGGTGGCGGGCAGGTCGTCCACCAGCGAGTCGGCGAGCTCCCGCAGCCGCGGGCGCAGCGACTCCACCCGGCGCGGGGCGAAGGCGTCCAGCACCAGGCGGCGCATCACGGTGTGCTTGGGCGGGTCCTGGTGCAGCAGGTGGACCTGGAGCTGGGAGTGCTGCGGCTCCGGCATGATCGAGGCCAGCCGGCGCCAGTTCTCGTTGCCCAGGCTGTGGTTCTTGCCGAGCCGGGGGTCGTTGAGGGTCGCGTGGGCGGCCTGGTGGCCGGTGACCAGCCAGGCGTGGATGCCGCTCGGGAACTCCACCCGGTGCACCGGCCCGGCCTCGCGCATCCGGGCGTAGAGCGGGTACGGGTCGCTCTTGTAGGCCTCGCCGTACAGCGGGACGGGACTGGGGAGCCGGTCGTGCCCGTACGGGCAGCGCGGGGGTTCGGCCTCGGCCGGGGCCTGCGCCCCGGTTCCGGACGTGGTGGGCATGGGTGCGGTGTCGGTCATGGGTGTGCTTCCTCCGAGGGGGCGGATGTGTCGGGGGCCCTACGCGCGCGGGCGGCGGCCGTGCAGGGCGAGCAGCGGTACGGCGGTGGCGGCGGCCACGGTGGCCAGGGCGATGCCCGCGTGGGTGCCGGTGGTGGCGCGGTCGCCCGCCAGGGCGGCGGCGGTGGCCAGGGCCGGGCCGAGGGCGAAGCCCAGGCTGCGGGAGAGTTGGACGGCGGAGCCGGCGGTGGCGAGCTTCCCGGGCGGGGCGGCGGTCATCACCAGGGCCTGGGTCGGGCCGCCGTTGAGGCCCATGCCGGCGCCCGCGACGGCCAGCCGGACGGCGATGTCGAGGGCCGACCAGTCGCCGCCCACCGGAATGAGCGAGGCCAGGCCGCAGGTGGTGACGACGGCGCCGGTGAGCGCCGTCGGCCGGGCGCCCCAGTGGTCGGCCAGCCGACCGCCGACCCGGCCGGCCAGCACCATGCCGAGCGGGAAGGCCAGCATGGTCAGCGCGGTGGCGGTGGCGCTCTCGCCCCGGGGGCCGCGCAACTGCTGGACCAGCAGGTACTGGCAGGCCGCGAAGCCGGCGGCGAGCGCGAGCACCGAGGCGTTCACCCCGGTCGTCCGGGCGGCCCGCAGCACCTCGGCGACCGGCCGCCCGCCCGGGCGGCGCAGCCACCGCAGCACCAGGGGGACGGCGGGCAGCGCGAGCAGCAGCCACGCCGGGGCCGTGGGTGCCAGGGTGAGCCCGAGCAGCACGGCGGCCACGGCTCCGCCGATCAGGGCGGCGTCGCCGAGCGAGCCCCGCTCGGGCAGACGGAGCCCACCGCGCCGCGGGGCGTGGCGGTGCACGATCAGTACGGCGGCCAAGCAGACCGGCAGCTTCACCAGGAAGACCGCCCGCCAGCCGAAGTGGTCCAGCAGCAGGCCGCCGACCACCGGCCCGGTGACGGCCCCGAGCGGCCCCAGCGTCGCGGGCACGCTCATCGCCCGCCCGCGCAGCTCGGGCCGGACGGAGGTCGCGGCCAGGACCGGCATCAGCACGAACAGGACGGCCCCGAAGACACCTTGCAGCAGCCGTGCGGCTATCAGCCAACTCGCCCACGGGGCAAGGGCGGCCAGCACGCTGCAGGCCGCGAAGCAGCTGACGGCGAGCAGGAGCGCGGACCGGGTGCCCACCTGGTCCAGCCACCGCCCGGCCGGCAACAGCAGCGCCACCAGGGGGAGTTGGTAGCCGAGCGCGGCCCACTGCGCGACCCCGGCGGAGACGTGCAGGCCGGAGGCCAGGTCGGTGAGCGCCAGGTTGACCACGTTCATGTCGAGCATCGCGACGAACGAGAGCATCCCTGCGGCCACGACCAGGCTCCACCGGTCCACCGGTTCGACCTGATGGTCCGTCAGGTCGTTCGTGGCCGAGGGGCGTTGCGCTCGCATGAAGGTCCTCCGTTCCCCGCTGCCGTACCGGCACCGCCTCGGCGGCGGCGTCCGGTACAGCAGTCGGAGGCGGGCGGGCTCCAGTTCCGAACACTTGGGGGATTATTCGGCGGAGGCCGTCGCGGCGTCGGCGGCGAACAGACGACAGCAGACGGATAACAGATGACAGAGTTCGAAATCCGTCATCTGTTATCCGTTAGCTGTTCGCTGTCATCTGTTCGCCGTCGGCCGTCGGCCGCCGACTGTTGGATGTCAGCCGTCAGCCGTCGGCTGCGCCCGCCCTTCAGCAGGCCGCCGCGAGTTCCCCGGCCTCGGCGGCCCGCAGGCGCGCGACCAGTTCCTCCCGTGCCCGGGCGACCCGGGAGCGGACGGTGCCGATCGGGCAGCCGGCGACCTCGGCCGCCTCCGCGTAGCTCAGGCCGACCACCTGGGTCAGGACGAAGGCCTCCCGTCGCTGGGCGGGTACCCGTTCGAGCAGGTCCCCGAGGGCGATCCCGTCCTCGAACCCGGCCGTCGGGGTGCCGCCCTGCCGTTCCGCCGCCTCCTGCCAGTCCGGCAGCGCCGCGCAGCGCGGCCGGGCGGCGGCCATCCGGTACCGGTCGATGACCGTGCGCCGGGCGATCGACAGCAGCCAGGTGCGGGCCGAGGAGCGACCGGCGAAGGCGGGCAGGCCGCGCAGGGCCCGTAGGAAGGTCTCCTGGGCGAGGTCGTCGGCGGACTGCACGTCGGTCAGGTGGGCGACGAAGCGCCAGACGTCCCGCTGGGTCGCCCGGACGAAGGCCTCGACGTCCGCCGCCCGGCCCGAGCGGGCGGTCAGCGCGAGTGCGGTGAGCTGGTCGTCATCCACGGCGGCCCCCGATCCGGCCCGCGCTGCCCCGGCCCGCGTGAGCCCGGCCTGTATTGACCCGGCCCGCGTGGGCCTGGCCCGCGCTGCCCCGGCCGGTACCGCCCTGGCCGCCGTGCGGGACGATGGTCATATGAGATGCGCGCAGTTCCGTACCGCTCTGTCCGCCCGGCTCGACGGCGAACCGAGCGGCCTGCCCGGCACCCGGCTGGACAAGCACCTGGCGCGCTGCGCCGGCTGCCGCGACTGGCTGGACCGGGCCGAGCGACTGCGCGCCCAGGTGCGGGCGGCCGCCGACGACGGCCCGGCGCCCGAGTGGGCGGCCGGGCTGTCCGCCCGGCTGGGGCTGGAGGGCCCGGTCGGCCCCGCGCCGGAGGCGCCGCAGGCCGCGGAACGGTAGGACGGTGGCGCCGGTGTGAACCGGTGCGCCGTCGAAGTGAGGCATGGGAAGGTCCCGAGGGGAAGGCAGGGAGCGGCGCCGCGCACAGCGGCACCGCAGGCGTCCATGGGCCGGCCGCGCGGCGCTGCGCACCTCCCGCGGAGGTGTCGGCGGTCGCGGATCCGGGCCCGGGCCCCGACGGCACCCACGGCGCGGGAGGCGACGACACGGGACGTGACGGCGCAAGGGCGCGGTGGAGCGGCAGGGCGACCTGCCCGACGGCGGGGTCCCGGAAGTTCCGGCAGCGGGGCCGGTCACCGACCGGTCATCGGCCGGATGGGGGAGCGCGTCGGGCGCGTCAGCAGGCGAGGGCGAACGCCGGTGGACCGCGCCGGACGACGGCATGCGTGAGCAGTACCGACCGGGCCAGGCCGTCCGGCCGTTCGACGGGCCGGGGGACGACCGGCGGCCGGTACCCGAAGGGGCGGGCGAACAGCGTCAGCAGCGGAAGCGGCAGCGCCCCGGCGACGACCGCCCCGAGGGCGGCGAGCAGCTCGAAGACCCGGACCAGCGCGGCGTCACCGCGCCAGAGCAGCAGTGCGCAGGCCAGCGCCGCCAGGACGTGGGCGAGTGCCATCCCGGGCGACATGCCGTGCGCCATGTCGTGGCCCATCCCGTGACTCATCCCGTGGGACGTCCCGTGGGCCGGGCCCGTCGGCAGTGCGTGAGACATCCCCGGCATGTCCGGCATCCCGGACATGCCCATGTCCATGGACGCCCCGTCGGCCATCCCGCCCCCGCCCCCGCTCCCGGGAGCGACCCCGGTCCCCGCCGTCGCTCCGTGGTGCATGCCCGCCATCGGCCGCAGGCTGCCCGCGGCCGGGGGGACGTCCGGGTCGATGCCCGCCATCCGGGCCAGCTCGGCGGGCGAGAGCCCGCCGGCCGTCCGGTCCGGGTTGCAGAGCAGCAGGGCGGCCCAGTCCGTGGCGGCGAGCCGGCCCAGGCCCCCGCCCCCGCGGCCGAGCGTCGCGGCGTGTTCGAAGAGCAGGTGCAGGGCGGCCTGCGCCGAGACCATCCAGGCGCTGATGACCCCGAGCCCGCGCCGCTTCCCGGCCAGCAGCCAGGTCAGTCCGAGGACCGCCCCGAACGCGCCGAGCAGGACCGGAGCCGAGACCCCGGCCCCGGCCATGGCGACGTGCGCCGCGGCGGCCATCGCCACGCACAGCGCGGCGAAGACCGCGGCGCGCAGCAGGCGGATCCGGTCGGTCATCACGATGGCACTCATCGTCGCACCCGCCACGCCCCGCCCGTGCCGCACCCTCCGGTGATGGCCGGTTCCGGCCCGTGAGACCATGCCCGGCCCGTCGGGTCGACCGGCCACCGGCCTCTAACACCACCCCGCACCACGGTCCAACCGGCTTGACACGCGCACCCTCCACTCACTAAATGTGCACACTCCGGCACGGAACGTGTGCGCCGGAACGAACCCTGACCGAACCGGCACGAGTCGGCGCGAACCCGACCGGAAGCAGGAGGCACGGCCATGGACACCCCGACGGAGGTCTCCGCCCCGGCGGCAGGCACCCCCGACCTCACCGACCCCCGCTTCTGGCAGCTACCCGCCCCCGCCCGCGCCGCCGCCTTCGCCGAGCTCCGCCGCCGCCCCGCCCCCGTCTACTTCGGCGACCGCGCCACCGGCCGGGGCTTCCACGCCCTGGTCCGGCACGCCGACGTGGTCGAGGCGAGCCGCAACCCCGCCGTCTTCCGCTCCGCCCCCGGGGTGACCACCCCCGAACCGGCCCGCTGGGTCCGGCTGCTGTTCGGCGACTCGATGGTCAACCTCGACGACCCCCGGCACGCCCAGCTGCGCCGGATCGTCTCCCGGGCCTTCACCCCGCGGCTGCTCGGCCGGGTCGAGGAGGACATCCGGCACGTCTGCACCGCCCTGGTCGACGCGGTCGAGCGCGACCGGCCCGAGGACTTCGTCCGCCCGGTGGCCGCCCAGCTCCCGTTCCAGGTGATCTGCACCATGATGGGCATCCCCGAACAGCCCCGGCGCACCATCCTCGACCTGGTCGACCGCAACTCCGCGGACGTCGGCGTGGCCCGGCCGCTGCGCCGACGGCTCCGGGTGCCCGGGCGAGGCCTGGCGGCGCTCGCCCGGATGCAGGGCATCGTGGCCGCGGTCGGCCGCGAGCGCCGACGCCGTCCCGCCGAGGACCTGATCTCCGCGCTGGTCGCCGCCGACGTGGACGGCCGCCGGCTCACCGGCCGCGAGCTGGGCGCCTTCTTCTCGCTGCTGCTGGTCGCCGGGGTCGAGACCACCCGCAACGCGCTCGCCCACGGGCTGCACCTGCTGACCGTCCACCCCGAACAGCGCGCGCTGCTGCTCGCCGACCTGGACGGCCGGCTCCCCGGGGCGGTGGACGAGATGGTCCGCCACGCCACCCCGATCGTCCAGTTCCGCCGGACCGTCGCCGTCGACCACGAGCTCGGCGGCCCCGGCGGCCCGCTGCTGCGGGCGGGGGAGAAGGTCACGCTGTACTACGGCTCGGCGAACCGGGACGAGGCGGTCTTCCCCGATCCGGAGGCCTTCGACATCACCCGCACCCCCAACCCCCACCTCGGGTACGGCGGCGGCGGGCCGCACTACTGCCTGGGCGCGCACCTGGCCCGGCAGGAGATGACGGCGCTGTTCCGCGAGCTGTTCACCCGGCTGCCCGGGGCGCGGTCGGTCGGCGAACCGGTGCTCGTCCCGTCCAGCTTCGACCACCGGGTCCGCTCGCTGGGCTTCACCTTCTGAACCCGCACCGCGCGGCTTCCGGACCCGCACGGCTCGGCCGGACCCGCACGGCTCGGCGTCGGCTAGACCGACAGCTCCCACACCGCGTGGTCGTGCGCGAACATCGCGTGGCACGGCCGGTGCTCCGCGACCCGGTCCAGCCAGGCCCGGTAGCCGGGCAGCGGCGCCGCCACCCCGTCGCGCGCGGCCTGCCGGGCCAGCACCGCCTGTCCGTACTCGGAGGCGAAGTCGTACGCCTGCCCGGCCAGCAGCACCCTGGAACCGTCCATGCGCTCGACCAGCAGCGACTGGTGCCCGGCGGTGTGGCCGGGCGTGGGCAGCACCCGGACGCCGGGCCAGAGTTCGGTCTCCCCGTCGAGCTCCTGGTGGACGGCGCCGGGGAAGTCGACCAGGGCGTCGATGGTGTAGCCGCCGCGCCGGGCGGTGGCCAGTTCCTCGGCCTGGACGAGGACCGGTGTCCCGGCGAACAGCGGATTGCCGCCGCAGTGGTCGAAGTGCAGGTGGCAGTTGACCACCAGGTCGATGTCCGAGACCGCGACGCCGGCGGCCGCGAGCGCCTCCGGCAGCGGACGGCGGGACGGGCGGTAGTGCGCCTCGGTCTCCGGCGAGCCCGCGCCGATCCCGGTGTCGAACAGCAGCAGCGACCCCGGGCCGCGGACGAGGTACGCGAGCACCGGCTCCACCCGCGGTTCGGGGCCGCCCACCTCGGCGGCCGGCCGGACTATGTGGCCCAGGTCCAGACGGCGGATCGTGTGCATGCGTCCCCCTTTTCGCTCAGCCCCCGTGTGCCGGCCGTGGCGGCCGCCGTTCGCACCCTACCCGGCGTCCGGAAGCCGCCGGCCGGACTTCGGCTGCTCGTCCGTCAGGGCTGCTCCGGCGGGCAGGAATGCGGGGCGGCGTGGGCGGCGTGGGCGGCGCGGGCGGTCGGCAGGCGCGGTGGCGTGCGTCACGGCGGGCGGTCCGGATGCGGAGCACAATGCGCGGCATGACCGATCGTCCGACACCGCCCGAGTCCGCGCTTGAGTCCGCGTCTGCACCCGGGGCCCGGCCCGAGCCCCGGCCCGAGCCCTGGCCCGAGTCCCGGTCCGCGGGCGGCCCCGCCGCCGACCGTCCCACCGCGGAGGTCTGGGCCGCCCTCGGCGGGTCGGCCGGGCTCCTCGACCGGGTGGCCTTCCACGGCCCGCAGGGCGGCCTGCCCTCGGGCCTGCCGGTGAGCCGGTTCGCCCGGGCCACGGTGGCCGCCTGCTCGCTGGCCGCCGCCGAACTCGCCGCGCTCCGCAGCGGCGGGCCCGTCCCCGCGGTCCGGGTGGACGAGGGGGCGGTCGCCACCTCCTTCGTCAGTGAGCGCCACCTGGAGATCGACGGCCGCAAGCCGGTCGGCTTCGCCCCGCTCTCCGGCTTCTGGCGCACCGCCGACGGCTGGATCCGCACCCACGCCAACTACCCGCACCACCGGGACCGGCTGCTCGCCGTCCTCGGACTCGCCCCCGGCGCCGGGCCCGAGCAACTCGCCGAGGCGCTCGGCAAACTGCCCGGCGAGCAGGTGCAGGAGCGCGCGTACGCGGCCGGGGCGCTCGCCGTGGCGGTCGCGCCGGTGAGCACGGCCGCGCACCCCCTGGTGGAGTGCCGGGAGATCGGCGCCGCGCCCGTGCGCCCGCTCGCCGCGGCCCCGGTGGACCGCCCCGCCGCCGGGATCCGCGTCCTCGACCTCAGCCGGGTGATCTCCGGACCGGTCGCCACCCGCACCCTCGCCCTGCTCGGCGCCGACGTGCTGCGGATCGACTCGCCCCGGCTGCCCGAGGCCGAGGACGCCCACACCGACACCGGCTTCGGCAAGCGCTCCACCCGCCTCGACCTCGCCGACCCGGCCGACCGCGCCACCTTCGAGGGCCTGCTCGACACCGCCGACGTCGTCGTCAACGCCTACCGGCCCGGCTCCCTCGACGCCCACGGCCTCGCCCCCGAGGCGCTGTTCGCCCGTCGGCCCGACCTGGTCCTCGCCCGGATCAGCGCCTGGGGCTGGACCGGCCCGTGGGCCGGACGCCGCGGCTTCGACAGCCTGGTCCAGGCCGGTGTCGGGATCGCCGCCCACGAGGCAGGGCCCGACGGCCGGCCCGGGGTGCTGCCCGCCCAGGCACTCGACCACGGCACCGGCTACCTCCTCGCCGCCGCCGTCCTGCGCGCCCTCACCGAGCAGCGCACCCACCGCCCCGGCGGCCGCCACCTGCGCTTCTCCTTCGTCGGCTCGGCCTCCTGGCTGATGCACGGCATCCCGGCCGGGCCGGCCGAACCGGTTGACCAGGGCGGCCCGGCCAGACCGGGGCTGCCGGGCACCGAGCCGTACGACCCGGCGCGCTGGCTCACCGAGACCGACTCGGCGTACGGGCGGCTGCGGTACGCCCTGCCGCCGATCGGCTACGCCGGCGCCCCCACGGACTGGGCCCGCCCGCCCGGGCGCTGGGGGACGGACGCGCCGGTCTGGCGCTGAGCGGGGTCGGGCCGGGGCATGGGCGGGGCCGGGGCGTGGACGGGGGCGGGGCGGGGGCGGGGTGGGCGGTGTCGGTGAGGTCTGACAGCATCACCGCATGACCGCCCCGCACGCCACCGACTTCACCTGGTTCGACCAGCGCTACCCCGTCCTGGGCGAGGCCTACTGCCTCACCCACGTCCAGGCGGTGACCGGTGAGGAACTGCTGCCCCGCTTCGACGCCCTGATCGGCCGGGAGGTGACCGGGCTGAACGCGGTCGTCGCCGCCTGGGAGACCTTCGACGACGGCGAGGACGCGGAAGCCGAGGAACTCTTCGACCTGGACGAGGACCGGCTGCTCGTCGCCGTCACCGAGCTCGACGGCTGGGCCCTCGCGATCGAACCGTACGGATACCTCGGCAGCCTGCCCGAGGTCATCTCCCGGCTCACCGAGGGCACCCGGCTGGTCTCGCACTTCCGCAACGCCAACGCGGTGGACCACTTCAACTGGTGGGAACGCGCCGCCTGCCGCCTGCAGTTCGAGCCGCTCTTCGCGGACCAGCGGCACGGCGCCGACGCCGACGCCCCGGGCATCCCCGAACTGCTCACGGCCTGCGGCTTCCGGCTGGACGGGGAGCGCGGCGCGCTGCACACCGAGGCCGCGTTCGCGCTCGCCGAGCGGCTCACCGACGTGCGGCTCACCCCGGAACGGCTGGAGGCCGCCACCTTCCGCCTCGGCTACGCGCGCCGACCGTAAGGCCGCGGCCTCCCCGCGGTGGCGGTGGGTCAGACCCCGGAGGGGATCCGCTTGGCCCGACCGCGCACCTGGACGGCGGTCGCGATCTCGACCAGGCCCAGGATCACCAGCCAGCACCCGGCCAGCACGGTCAGCGCGGCGATCGAGCCGACCGGCCAGACCATCAGCAGCACGCCGGCCAGGGTGTTGGCCGCGCCCGCGAAGGCCTGCCAGCCGCGGGCGGGCATCAACGGGTCGGAGATCGCGGCGGCGAGCTGGGTGATGCCGCGGAACAGCCAGCCGATCCCGATCCAGAGGGCGAGCAGCAGCAGCGACTGGACCGCGCTGCGGAAGCAGAGCAGCCCGAGCAGCACGCAGATCGCGCCGCTGATGAAGGCCAGCACCCGCAGGGCGGTGGTGGCGTGGGTGCCGAACGCGGCGACCAGCTGGACGACGCCGATGACCAGCAGGTAGAGGCCGAACAGCACGCCCACCACCAGCAGCGTCTCCCGTGGCCAGGCGAAGACGACGATCCCCAGCGCGAGCGAGGCCACTCCCGCGGCCAGCAGCACCTGCCAGGCGGCCTTGGCGAGCAGGCCGAGCGGGCCCTGGACCGGGGTTCCGTCGGGGGTGATGATGGGAGGGGCCACGGCGGCGTACTCCTCGTGGTCGGGGGCGGAGAACGAACCCCAGCCTCCGCGCACCGTCACCGGACCGCCCGTCAGGTACATCCGTTCGAGTGATCCCCCTCGGTCTCCGGATTGACACCCTCCGGTCACCTGCCGTCGATACCATCCGTCGGTATGACTTCTGAAGGGTGGGGGACCCCTCCGGTCGAGCCGATCAGCCAGCACTACATCGTGTGCGGGGGCAATGCCCTGGCGCACCGGCTGGTCCTGGAACTCGTCGAGCACTACGAAGTCCCGGTCGTCGTCCTGGTCACCGACCGCACCCGGGACCACGCACCGCGGATCGAAGAGATCACCGGCGTCGCCGCCGTCGTCGAATACCCGAACATCACCGAGGAGGCACTGCGCGCGGTCTCCGTCGACACCGCCCGCGGCCTGGCCCTGGTCGAGGGGAGCGACCAGGAGAACATCCACGCCGCGCTCAGCGCCCAGGGCCACAACCCGAACATCCGGATCGTCTTCCGGATGTTCAACCAGCGCCTCGGCGAGAACATCGAACGGCTGCTCAGGAACGGCGCCGCGCTCTCCGGCTCCGCCACCGCCGCCCCGGCCTTCGCCGCGGCGGCGCTCGGCCGGCCCAACTCGGTCGAGATCGGCGGCCGTTACCTGCACATCGCGTTCGACGACGCCATCACCCCGGACCGGATCTGCGTGGTCGCCGACCAGATCGACCGGCAGGACCTCAGCAGGATCCGCCTGCTGCCGGAACAGGAGGGCGACTCGGCCGAGTTCGTCCGGCTCGCCTCCGAGTTCGGCGGCGACGGGCCGGTCCGGCCCGGCGGGGTCCGCCGCGAGGCGGCGCAGGGGCCTGAGCCCGAGCCGGTGCCCGAGCCTGTGCCGGGGCCTGGCCTTGAGTCGGAGCCCGAGCCGGAGCCCGAGCCGGGGCCTGGCCTTGAGCCTCAGCCCGAGCCCGAGGAGTCGCCGGGTGGGATCGCCGCCCTCCAGGCGCTGCGGATGGAGCCCGGGGAGCCGATCACCTGGGCGCGGCGGCTGCGCTGGCGGGTGCTCGACACCATGCGCTTCTTCACCAGCGCCCGGATGCGGCTGGTGCTGCTCACCGCGCTCGCCGCCGTGCTGCTGGCGTTCAGCGTGCTCTGGTACCTCAGCCGGGACTTCGGCTGGACGGTCTACATCTCCCTGCTCGACCTGGCCGGCGCCGCCCAGCCCGACCAGCAGGTCGACATCGCCGCCGGGACGGGTACGGGCGGGGCCTGGCAGCGGGTCGCCCAGGTGGTGATCACCCTCTGCGGGATCACCTTCGCACCGGTCGCCACCGCCATCGTCGTCGAGGTGCTCGGCTCCGGACGGCGCGGACTTCCGCGCAACCCGAGCGCCGGCACCCGGGACCACGTGATCGTCGTCGGGCTCGGCAACGTCGGCACCCGGGTCGCGACCCAGCTGCACGAGATGGGGGTGCCGGTGGTCTGCATGGAGCGCGACCCGCAGGCCCGCGGCATCGCCGCCGCCCGGGCGCTCGGCATCCCGGTCGTCCTGGGCGACGGGCCGTTCGAGGAGCAGCTGCGCCGGGCCCGGTTGAAGCACAGCCGGGCGGTGGTCGCGGTCAGCGGGGACGACGCCACCAACCTGGAGGCGGCGTTGGAGGCGCGCCACGGCAATCCCGAGGTCCGGGTGGTGGTCCGGCTCTTCGACGACAACTTCGCCGGCCACTTCTACAAGACGCTGGACAACGCGGCCTCCCGTTCGGTCTCCTACCTGGCGGCGCCCGCCTTCGCCGCCGCGCTGATGGGCAGTGAGGTGCGCGGGACGCTCTCGGTCTTCCGGCACGCGCTGCTGATCGCCGAGCTGACGGTGGAGGACGGCAGCGGACTGATCGGCCTGAACCGGCACGACCTGGAGGACCCGGGCGGCGTCCGGGTCATCGCGGTCCGCTTCGCCCGCAGCAACCAGCTGCACTGGGGCTTCGCCGACCGCACCCGGCGACTGACCCCGGGCGACCGCATCGTGGTCGCCGCCACCCGCAGTGGGCTGGCGCGGCTGAACACGGTGCTGGTGGAGGAGGGCTGACGGCGAACAACTGACAACAAACAGATGACAGCGAACAGATTTCAGATGATGAAATCTGTTCGCTGTCATCTGTTGTCTGTTATCTGTTCGCCGCCACCCGCCACCGGTCACCCGTGGCCGGTCGTCGACCGCCTGTCGGTCGTCAGCGGTGCTCGAACTTCGGCGCCCGCTTCTCGGCGAAGGCGGCCATGCCCTCCTTCTGGTCCGCCGTGGCGAACACCGAGTGGAACAGCCGGCGTTCGAAGCGGACGCCCTCGGCGAGCGTCGTCTCGAAGGAGCGGTTGACGCTCTCCTTGAGCATGACCGCGGCCGGGCTGGACATCGCCGCGACGGTCTCGGCGGTGGCCAGCGCCTCGGTGAGCAGCTGGTCGGCCGGGACGATCCGGGCGACCAGGCCGGCCCGCTCGGCCTCCTCGGCGCCCATCATCCGGCCGGTGAGGCACAGGTCCATCGCCTTGGCCTTGCCGATGGCGCGGGTGAGGCGCTGCGAGCCGCCGATGCCCGGGAGGACGCCGAGCTTGATCTCCGGCTGCCCGAACTTCGCGGTGTCCGCAGCCAGCAGGATGTCGCACATCATCGCCAGCTCGCAGCCGCCGCCCAGCGCGAACCCGGCGACCGCCGCGACGACGGGCTTGCGCAGCGCGCCGAAGCGGTCCCACGGGCCCAGCCAGTCGTCGAGGTAGACGTCCGGGAACCGGTTGCCCTGCATCTCCTTGATGTCGGCGCCGGCCGCGAAGGCCTTCTCCGAGCCGGTGATCACCAGACAGCCGATCTCCGGGTCCCGGTCGAACGCGGTGGCCGCCGCCACGACCTCGTTCATCAGCTGGGTGTTCAGCGCGTTCAGCGCCTTCGGCCGGTTGAGCGTGATCAGCCCGACCCGGCCCTTGCGCTCGACCAGGATCGTCTCGTAGGTCTCGGTCCCGCTCTCGGTCATCGCCGCACTTCCCATCCGCTGCTCGGCCATTCCACTGCTCGCCGCCCTAGGGGCGCGCCCTGACCACCCAACGATCTACGACGCGCCCCGTCGCGCGCCAGTCCCGGCATGCGAGACGCCGGTCACCAGCGCGGCGGGGGGTTCAGAACCGGACGCCGTACCGTTCCGCGGCCTGCCGTACGGTCTCGGCCTTGACCCCGCCCCGGCGGGCCAGTGCGGCCAGCGCGGCGACCGTGACCGACTCGGCGTCCACCCCGAAGTGCCGCCGGGTGGCCGCCCGGCTGTCCGAGAGGCCGAAGCCGTCGGTGCCCAGGGAGGTCCAGTCCTGCTCGACCCAGGGGCGGATCTGGTCCGGCACCGCGCGCATCCAGTCGCTGACCGCCAGCACCGGGCCGGGTGCCCCGGCCAGCGCCCGGGTGACGTACGGGACGCGGTCCGCCGCGCCGGTGCCGGCCGCGGCCCGGGCCAGGTTGGCGGCGTCGCAGTCGAGCGCCTCCCGGCGCAGCTCGGTCCAGGACGGTGCGGACCAGACGTCGGCCGCCACGCCCCACTCCTCGCCGAGCAGCCGCTGTGCGGCGAGTGCCCAGTGCACGGCGGTGCCGGAGGCGAGGAGTTGGAGCGTCGGTGCGTCGGTGGGCAGGTGGTCGGCGTCGGCCGCGCGGTACCGGTAGAGCCCGCGCAGGATGCCGTCGACCACTCCCTCCCCGGCCACTCCGTTCGCGGCCGCCGGGCCGTCCGGGAGCGCGGGCTGGGGCAGTGGCTCGTTGTAGACGGTCAGGTAGTAGAACACGTCCTCGCCGTCCGGGTGTTGCTCGCTACGGCCGTACATCCGGCGCAGTCCCTCGCGGACGATCACGGCGACCTCGTAGCCGAAGGCCGGGTCGTAGGAGAGTGCGGCCGGGTTGGTGGAGGCGATCAACGGGGAGTGGCCGTCGGCGTGTTGCAGGCCTTCGCCGGTCATGGTGGTGCGCCCGGCGGTGGCGCCGATCAGGATTAGAACGGCACGACCGGCTCGCCGTGGGTGGCGTACGAGGTCGCGGCGGCGGTCAGCGAGGCCATCGAACCGGCCTCGGTGATGCCCTCGTTGAGGATCTGGCCGCTCACCGACTCCTTGTAGTGGAGGAGTTGGTCGCGGTCGACGGGGTCGTAGGTCTGGCCGAGCGGGGAGTAGATCCCGGCGGTCGGGAAAAGCGACTCCATGCCGAAGGTGCGCGCCTCGTCCGGGACGATCGGCACCCAGCGGTGGCCGGTGGCCCTGTCCCGGACGAGGTCCTTGACCAGCCGGACGAAGGCCATGGTGGTGGCGATCTCCTGCGTGCCGGAGCCCTTGAACAGTGTCTCGAAGGGCTTGGCGGGCAGTTCGGGCAGCGGGGTGAAGCGCACCCGGCGGGCCGGGGCGGGGCCCCCGAGCGCGGCGCGCCGTTCACGCAGGTAGCGGACCTCGGGCGAGTCCGGGCCCGGGTGCGCGTACGGGACCAGCTCGGCGTCCAGGGCGCTGTCGGGGATGGGGAGTTCGAGCAGGTCGCGCATGGCGCGGAACTGCGCCCCGGAGAGCTTCTTCATCTGGTGGTTGGCGTTGCGGGCCTCGAAGCCGGGGCCGAGGGTCCAGCCCTTGACGGTCTGCACCAGCACCACGGTGGGGGCGCCCCGGTGCTCCAGGGCGGCCCGGTAGGCGGCGTACACCTTGCGGGGCTCGTGGCCGCCGCGGGAGGTGGCGACGATCTCGGCGAGCCGTCGGTCCTCCAAGGAGTCGGCGAGGGCGCGCAGTCGGGGGTCGGCGTGGAAGAGGTGCGCGCGGATGTAGCGGGCGTCGGAGGCGGCGTAGGTCTGGAACTGCCCGTCCGGTACCTCGCCCAGCCGGCGGACCAGGGCGCCGCCGGTGTCGCGGGCCAGCAGCTCGTCCCAGGCCTCGCCCCACAGCGACTTGACCACGTTCCACCCGGCCGCGCGGAACTGGCGCTCCAGCTCCTGCACGATCTTCCCGTTGCCGCGGACCGGACCGTCCAGGCGCTGGAGGTTGCAGTTGACCACGAAGGTGAGGTTGTCCAGGCCCTCGCGTGCCGCCAGGGCGAGGGCGGCGGTGGACTCCGGCTCGTCCATCTCGCCGTCGCCGAGGAAGGCCCACACGTGCGAGCCGGAGGTGTCCTTGATCCCGCGCGCGGTCAAGTACCGGTTGAAACGGGCCTGGTGGATCGCGGAGAGCGGTCCGAGCCCCATCGAGACGGTGGGGAACTCCCAGAACCAGGGCAGTCGGCGCGGGTGCGGGTAGGAGGGCAGTCCGTCGCCGCCGGTCTCCTGGCGGAAGCGGTCCAGCTGGGCCTCCGTGAGCCGGCCCTCCAGGAAGGCGCGGGCGTACACGCCCGGGGTGGCGTGGCCCTGGACGTACAGCTGGTCGCCGGAGCCGTCGGCCTCCTTGCCCCGGAAGAAGTGCTGGAAGCCGACCTCGTACAGCCAGGCGGCCGAGGCGTAGGTGGCCATGTGCCCGCCGAGGCCGCCGCGGTGGTTGCCCCTGGTCACCATGGCGGCGGCGTTCCAGCGGTTCCAGGCGGTGATCCGCCGCTCCATCTCCTCGTCGCCGGGGAACTCGGGTTCGGCGGCGGTGGGGATGGTGTTGACGTACGGAGTGTCCAGGAGCGGGGGGACGTCGAGGCGGCGCAGTTGGGCGTGTTCGACGAGGCGGCGCAGCAGGTGGGCGGCGCGGTGGGGCCCGCCGAAGTCGCGGGCGGCGTCGAGCGAGTCGCGCCACTCCGCGAGCTCCTCGGGGTCCTGGTCGTGAAGCTGGTCGAGCTGGGACACGGGTGGTTCCCCTTTACCGGTTGCCTCAGGGCACTTATTCCGTGATGCGGAATAGTGTTTCTCCTAATGGAACTCACTGTGGACGGTAGGGACTGGCGGGACGGTGCGTCAACCGCTACCGGCGAGTGGTCTGCTCGATGATCGATCATCCCTGTACGAACAATGAGAGAGTGAGGAGATGCCGAGCGGGGGCGTCGAAGCCGGTGCTCAGTGGGAGCGGTCGGCGTACTCCAGGACGTGCTCCGCGAGCAGCCGCCCGACCTCCGGGTCCTGCCGCCGGAAGGCCTCGATCAGCGGGAGGTGGTCGGCGGCGTTCTCGTGCAGCTCGGGCCGGACCCGGTGCAGCGACAGCACCGTCCAGACCTCCACGCCCAGGCCCTCCCAGGTCCGCAGCAGCGTCCCGTTGCCCGAGGCGGCGACGATCTCGCGGTGGAAGGCCACCCCGTGCCGGGCCTGCCCGAGGGTGTCACCGGCCGCCGCGGCGCTCGCCATCCGTTCGGCGTGCCGCTCCAGTGCGGTGGTGTCACCGGCCAGCCGGACGACCGCGGCCTCGGCGGCCGGGCGTTCCAGTGCCGCCCGTACCAGGTAGACCTCGCGCAGTTCCGCCGGGCCGATCTCGCGCACCCGGACGCCCCGATTGGGCTCCGCGTCGAGCAGCCCGAGGGTCTGCAGCGAGCGCAGCGCCTCGCGCACCGGCGCCTGGCTGACGTTCAACTCGGCGGCCAGGCGCCGTTCGACGATCCGGTCACCGGGCTGCCAGCGACCGCCGAGCAGGCCCTCCAGCAGCAGCCCGCGCACCTGCTCGCCGAGCGGGACCCGGGACAGCGGGTCGGCGCCCCCGTCCGGCGTCGGCGTGGCCGCCCGCGTCGGCAGCGGATGGGTCATGGCGTTCTCCAGGCGTTCCGGGGAGCAGGTGTTCCGGCGGGGAAGGTGTTCCGGCGGGGTGGGCTTTCCGGCGGGGTGGGTGTTCCGGTGAGGGGCGGGCGGGTCAGGCGAGGCCCAACTCGTCGCCCTCGCGCGGGGCGAGGAAGCTCGCGACCTCGGCCTCCGTCACCTCGGCGAGCGTGCGCGGCGACCACTGCGGATCGCGGTCCTTGTCGATCACCTGGGCGCGGATGCCCTCGGCGAGGTCCGGCCGGTCGAGCGCGGCGCAGGAGATGCGGTACTCCTGGTCGAGCGCGGCCTCCAGCGAGGGCAGCGTACGGGCGCGGCGCAGTGCGGCCAGGGTGACCTTGACGGCGGTGGGGGAGTTTCCGAGCAGCAGCTCGGCGGCCTCCTTCGCCTCCGGCACGCCGGAGTCGAGCAGGAGCCGGACGATCTCCTCGACGGTGTCGGCCGCGTAGCAGGCGTCGATCCACTCCTGCTGAGCGGCCAATCCGGCGGGGCCGGTGGTCCCAGTGGTCCCGGTGGCTTCGCCGGCTCCGGTGGTTCCGGCGGTCGGCGCGGGCTCGGCGTGGGCGGCGACGGTCGCGGCCGGATCGGCGCCACCGGCGAGGGCGTCGAGCAGCTCGGGCAGGCGGGAGGACGGGACGAAGTGGTCCGCGAAACCGCACAGCAGCGCGTCGGCGGGGCCGATCGAGGCCGAGGTGAGCCCGAGGTGGGTGCCGAACTCGCCCGGGGCACGGGCGAGCAGGAGGCTGCCGCCGACGTCCGGGGTGAGCCCGATCCGGGTCTCGGGCATCGCGATCACGGAGCGCTCGGTGACGATCCGCACCGCGGCGTGGGCGGACAGGCCGATGCCGCCGCCCATGGTGATGCCGTCCATGACCGCGACGAAGGGCTTCGGGTAGCGGGCGATCAGCGCGTTCACCCGGTACTCGTCGCGGAAGAAGGCGCGGGTGCCGGCCCCGCCGGCCGTGACGTCGGCGTGCATCGCGCGCAGGTCCGCCCCCGCGCACAGGCCGCGCTCGCCGGCGCCGGTCAGGACGACGGCGCGCACCCGGTCGTCGGCGGCCCAGTCGTCCAGCGTCGCCCGGATGGCGGTGATCATGCCGTGGGTCAGGGAGTTGAGGGCCCGCGGACGGTTGAGCACGATCCGCCCGAGGCCGCCGTCGCCGTCCAGGACGGCCTGGACCTCCTGGACCGCTGCCGTCTCTGCCGCCCCTGCGCTCATCGGAACCGCTCCCGTCCCCTCGGTGATCTGGCCTGCCGCGGTCCACCGTACCGGGGCGGTGGGGCCGTTGTGATCACGAGGCCGCCCGGGCCTGCGGCCCCCCGGGTGGGGCGGCAGGGGCGGCCGGGGTGACGGTTGTGGCCGAGGTCGTGGCGGGCGCTCGTGGCGGGCGGCCGCGGCAGGTGGTGGCTACGGCCAGGCGCGCAGGGCGAGTTCGGCGACTCGGCCGAGCTCCTCGGCGGTGGCGCCGTCGCGGGCCTGCTGGGACATCCCCTGGATGACCGTGGCGAGATACCCGGCCAGCGCCTTCGGGTCGGTCCCGGGCGGCAGTTCGCCGTCCTGCCGGGCGGCGAGCAGCCGGTCCTCGAAGACCTGCCGGTTCCGGTTGCGCAGGTCGCGCAGGAGGGTCTGGACTCCGGCGTCCTGCGGGGTGACGTTGGTGGCGGCGCTGATCACCAGGCAGCCGGCGGGGTGGGACGGGTCCGGGTAGATCGCGGCGGCCTCGCGCAGGATCCGGGCGAAGGCGGCCCGGGCGCCGGTCTCCTCGGCCAGCGCGACGCCGACGAACGCGCCGACCGGGGAGTGCCCGTACCGGCGGACGACCTCCTCGAAGAGCGAGCGCTTGTCGCCGAAGGCGGCGTAGAGGCTGCCGGGGCGGATGCCCATGGCGGTGGTCAGGTCGGTGACGGAGGTGGCCTCGTAGCCGCGTTCCCAGAACAGCCGGGTCGCGGCGGACAGGGCCTCGTCCCGGTCGAAGGCGGGTGGCCGTCCGCGTCGGGGGCGGGGGGCCGGGCCGGCCGCCGGTGCGCTGTCGGGTGTCGCTGCCTCGGTCATGGATCGAATTTTAGAGCAGTCGCTCAAGAAGTGTGTGCTAGGTTCCTTTTTGAGTGATCGCTCAAGAAATGTGGACGCAGCAGGAGGGCTCGGTCATGGGTGCGTACGGACTCGAGGGCAAGGTGGCGCTGGTCACCGGCGGCAGCAGGGGGATCGGCCGGGCGATCGCCCGCCGGCTCGGACGGGACGGTGCCGTCGTCGCCGTCGGCTACGCCCGGGACGACGCGGCGGCACGGGAGGTGGTCGACGGGATCCGGGCCGACGGCGGGCGGGCCTTCGCGCTGCGCGCCGAACTGGGGCGGCACGGGGACGCGGCCGCGCTCTGGGCGGCCTTCGATGCGGAGGTCGGGGCGCACGCGCCCGGCGGCGGGGTCGACATCATCGTCAACAACGCCGGGATCGGACGCAGTTCGGACCTCGCGACACTGACCGAGGAGGGCTTCGACGAGGTGTTCGCGGTGAACGTCCGGGCGCCGTTCTTCGTGGTGCGGCACGGGCTGGAGCGGATGCGGGACGGCGGCCGGATCATCAACGTCTCCAGCGGGGCCGCCCGGCTGGCGATGCCGGAGATCATCGCCTACGGCGCGACCAAGGGCGCGCTCGACACCTTCACGCTCAACCTGGCCAAGCAGCTGGGCCCGCGCGGGATCACGGCGAACTCGGTCGCGCCCGGCGTGGTGGACACCGACGTCAACGCGGGTTGGCTGCGCGGCAACCCGCAGGCGGAGGCGCACGCGGCCTCGCTCGCCGCGCTCGGCCGGGTCGGGCAGCCGGAGGACATCGCGGACATCGTCGCCTTCCTGGCCTCGGACGATGCGCGCTGGGTCACCGGGCGGGTCGTCGACGCCACGGGCGGCGCCGGGCTGTAGGCGGGGGCGGGCACAGGCGGGGCGGGGGTGGGGCGGGCGAACAACGAACAGCTGACAGATTTCAGATGATGAAATCTGTCAGCTGTTGTCCGTCGTCTGTTATCTGTTACTTGTCATCTGTCAGCCGTCGAGCCGCCGAGCCGTCAGCCCCGCACCCGCCCAGAGACCTCGCCGAAGCCGACCGGCACGCCGTCCGGCCCCGGGGCCGTCGCCGTGATGACGACCTCGTCGCCGTCCTCCAGGAAGGTCCGGGTGGTGCCGTCCGGCAGCTTGAGCGGCTCCTCGCCGTTCCAGGTCAGCTCGATCAGCGCGCCGCGGGTGTCCCGCTCCGGCCCGCTGACCGTCCCCGAGGCGAACAGGTCGCCGGTGCGCAGCGAGGCGCCGTTGACGGTCATGTGGGTCAGCTGCTGCTGCGCCGTCCAGTACATGGAGGCGAACGGCGGCCGCGACACCAGGTGCCCGTTCAGCCGGACCTCCATGGCCAGGTCCAGGCCCCACGGCTCGCCGCCGCGGTCGTCCAGGTACGCCAGCGGCTCGACGTCGCGCTCCGGCGGCGTGACCCGGGCGTGCTGGAGGGCGTCCAGTGGCACGATCCACGGCGAGATCGAGGTCGCGAAGGACTTGCCCAGGAAGGGGCCGAGCGGCACGTACTCCCAGGCCTGGATGTCGCGCGCCGACCAGTCGTTGAGCAGGCAGACGCCGAAGACGTGCTCGCGGAAGTCGTCCAGCACGACCGGTCGGCCCAGCTCGGACGGCGTGCCGACGACGAAGCCGACCTCGGCCTCGATGTCCAGCCGCCGGGTCGGCCCGAAGCTCGGCGCGGTGTCGGCGGGCGCCTTGCGCTGCCCGTGCGGGCGCACCACCGGCGTGCCGGAGACCACGACCGTGCCCGCTCGCCCGTGGTAACCGATGGGCAGGTGCTTCCAGTTGGGCGTGAGCGGCTCCGAGCCCGGGCGGAAGATCCGGCCCAGGTTGGTGGCGTGGTGCTCGGAGGCGTAGAAGTCGACGTAGTCCGCGACCTCGAACGGCAGGTGCAGTTCGACCTCGTCGGCCGGCAGCAGCGCCGGCGGCAGCGCCTCCCGGAACGTCTCGTCGGTGAGCCAGGTGGTGAGGTCGGCGCGCACCTGCGTCCACGCCGAACGACCGGCCGCCATCAGCGGGTTGAGCGAGTCCGCGTCCAGCAGGACGGACGGCGCCCCGGCCGCTCGGGCGGCGGCCCCGGCGTCCAGCACGAAGTCCCCGACGCGCACGCCGATCCGGCGCCGCCCGGGCCGGTCGGCCGCGGTGAAGACGCCGTACGGCAGGTTGTGCACGCCGAACGGCGAGTCCTGGGCGCTGGCCAGCCAGCTGCGGGGGGTGCTCAACGGTCCTCCTGGAGGAGTGGACTGGGCGACAGCAGGCCGAGCGCGGCCAGGTCGTCCAGGGGTTCGGCGACGCTGCAGGTGCCGAACGCGGTGAACGAGTTGCGGATCACCGTAACCTGGTGCCCGGTGAGGGCGTGGACGGCCTTGGCCAGTACCTCGCCGTCGCGTTCGGCCAGGACCGCGGCGGCTGCCGCGCGGTCGGTCTCCTGGGCGGCCAGCAGCACGTTGAGGAAGCCGTGGTGCTCGAAGCCGGTCACCGGGTCGGTGTGCCGGACGGCGTTGTGCAGTCCGGCCGTGCACTTGTACGGCAGGCCGCGCTGCGCGCAGCCGGTGAGGAAGGCGGCCAGTTCGTCCTCGTCCGGGAAGGCCGCCGCGACGACCCCGCCGGTGCGGAACTTCGCCCGGTAGGCGCTGTCGACCAGGGCGTCCAGGGTCTCCTCCAGGCCGTCCCCGCGCAGGAGTTCGCGCGGCAGCTCGACGGCGGCCGGCACGTCCGGCGGCAGCAGCCGGTCCAGTTCGGCCACGGCCTCCCGCACGTCCCGGGTGGCGAGTTCGACGCCCGCGAGCTCGAACGGTGCGGCGGCGGTGAGCGCCGGCCCGAGCTCGGCGCTGCCCCCCGGCAGCACGAGCCCGACCCTGAGCGGCCCGGTGCCCGCCACCGCCGTGGCCAGTTCGCCCAACCGGCCCGCCCCGCACAGGAACGGGCCGACCGCGTCGGCGTACCAGGCCGTGCGGTGGACGCGGTGCGCGGGCACCGCCTCGACGACCGGCAGGTTCCCCGGGGGGAACACCGCCGCGTCGTCGAAGAGGCCGCGGAACAGCTCCGGGACCGGCGAAGCCTGTGCCGGCGAGCCGTCGGCGCTCATCGCGCGGGCCCCCGACCCGCCCAGGTCCAGGCGTAGTTGGCGTCCTCGCTCGCCCGCCCGCCCTCGCCGAGCTCCAGCGGGCGGAAGGTGTCCACCATGACGGCCAGTTCGTCGAAGAACTCCGCGCCGATGCTGCGCTCGTAGGCGCCCGGCTGCGGCCCGTGGGTGTGCCCGCCCGGGTGCAGCGAGATCGAGCCCTGGGCGATGCCGGAGCCCTTGCGGGCCGCGTAGTCGCCGCCGCAGTAGAACATCACCTCGTCGCTGTCCACGTTGGCGTGGTAGTAGGGCACCGGGATCGACAGCGGGTGGTAGTCCACCTTGCGGGGAACGAAGTTGCAGATCACGAAGTTGTTGCCCTCGAACACCTGGTGGGCCGGCGGCGGCTGGTGGATCCGCCCGGTGATCGGCTCGAAGTCCCGGATGTTGAAGGCGTACGGGTACAGGCAGCCGTCCCAGCCGACCACGTCGAAGGGGTGGTGCGGCACGGTGTAGCGGGTGCCCGCGACCCCGTTCGGGCCGCGGTGCTTGACCAGCACGTCGACGTCGCCGTCGGCGTCGACCACCAGCGGCCCGACCGGCCCGCGGAAGTCCCGCTCGCAGTACGGCGCGTGCTCCAGCAGCTGCCCGTACTTGGAGAGGTAGCGCTTGACCGGGGTGATGTGGCTGTTGGCCTCGATGCAGTAGGCGCGCAGCGGTTCGTCCCCGGTCGGCACCCAGCGGTGGGTGGTGGCGCGCGGGATGATCACGTAGTCGCCCTGGCCGACCTCGATCGAGCCGAAGACCGTCTCGACCGTGCCCGCGCCGGACTCCACGTACACGCACTCGTCGCCGAGCCCGTTGCGGTACAGCTCGCTCGGGGCCCCGGCGGCGACGTACGAGATCCGCACGTCGCCGTTGCCGAGGACGAGCCGGCGGCTTCCGACGACGTCCGCGGACTTCCACTCCTGGTCCGCGAACAGCTCGTGCAGCTTGAGGTGGCGGGGGAGCAGGGGATGGTTGGGCACCGTGGACTGGTCGGGCAGCTCCCACGGCACCGCGTCGACCACCGCCGAGGGGATGCCCCGGTGGTAGAGCAGCGAGGAGTCGGAGGAGAAGCCCTCCTCGCCCATCAACTCCTCGTAGTACAGCCCGCCTTCGGGTGTGCGGTGCTGGGTGTGCCGCTTGGGCGGGATGCTGCCCAGCTGCCGGTAGTACGCCATCTCCGTGCTCCTCCTCGACGCCTCGAACGTCCGTCAGGGCCGCCGTCAATCAGGGTAGGCCGACGCTCACAGGTTGCCGCGACGGTCCTGCTCGCGCTCGATGGACTCGAACAGCGCCTTGAAGTTGCCCTTGCCGAAGCCCAGCGAACCGTGCCGCTCGATGAACTCGTAGAAGACGGTCGGACGGTCGCCGATCGGCTTGGTGAAGATCTGCAGCAGGTAGCCGTCCTCGTCGCGGTCGACCAGGATGCCGCGCTTCTTCAACTCCTCGATCGGCACCCGCACCTTGCCGATGCGCTCCCGCAGTTCCGGGTCGTCGTAGTAGGCGTCCGGGGTGTTGAGGAACTCGACGCCGCGCGAGCGCAGCACGTCGACGGTGGTGAGGATGTCGTTGGTGGCGAGTGCCATGTGCTGGCAGCCGGGGCCGGTGTAGAACTCCAGGTACTCGTCGATCTGGGACTTCTTCTTGGCGATGGCCGGCTCGTTGAGCGGGAACTTCACCCGGTGGTTGCCGCTGGCGACGACCTTGGACATCAGGGCGGAGTACTCGGTGGCGATGTCGTCGCCGACGAACTCGGCCATGTTCACGAAGCCCATGACCCGGTTGTAGAACTGGACCCACTCGTCCATCCGGCCCAGCTCGACGTTGCCGACGGCGTGGTCGAGGGCCTGGAACAGGCGCTTGGGCGAGCCCTCCGGGTGGGTGACGCCGCTCTTGGCGACGACGTAGCCCGGCAGGTAGGGGCCGTTGTAGCGGGAGCGGTCGATCAGAGTGTGGCGGGTCTCGCCGTAGGTGGCGATGGCCGCGCGGCGCACGGTGCCGTTCTCGTCCGAGACGTCGTTCGGCTCCTCCAGGACGGTGGCGCCGCTGGCCCGGGCGTGCTCGATGCACTTGTCGACGTCCGGGACCTCCAGGGCGAGGTCGACCACGCCGTCGCCGTGCCGGCGGTGGTGGTCCAGCAGCGCGCTGTCCGGCTGGACGCCGCCCTTGATCACGAAGCGGCAGGAGCCGGAGCGCAGCACGTAGGCCTTGCGGTCGCGGCGGCCGGTCTCCGGGCCGGAGTAGGCGACCAGCTCCATGCCGAACACGACCTGGTAGAACTGGGCCGTCTGGGTGGCGTTGCCGACCACGAAGACGACCGCGTCCTGGGCGGTGACCGGGAACGGGTCGGAGGCCTGGTCGTGCTCGACGAGGCCGACGAGGCGGCGCAGCTGGTCGGCGTCGAGGCCGGCCTCGCGCTCCTCGGGGGTCAGCTCAAGGGCGTGGGACTGCGGGGTCATCGCTCGTTCCTCCAGTCAGGGCCTCGGCGTTGAGGCTTCCGGGGGTGTTCGGGGGCCTTGCGGCCCGCCGGGTCGGATCGCGTGGATCGCGGCCGCACGGCGACGGGTGGGCGGTGCGGTTGCGGAGAGCTTGCTCCTGTCGTGGGGGTTGGGCAACAGGTCGGTTTTTCACTGCTCAATGTGTACAAGCTGGCCAGGAAATCCCGGCTTCGGCTGCGCAAAATGCGCTGCCTCCGGGCGGTCGCCGCCCGAATTCTGTGCAGCCGCACCTACCGGTCCACGGGGCCGGGCCCGTCGGCGGGCGGGAGGTGGCGCAGGAACCAGTCCCCGGCCAGCTCAGCGGCCTGGTCGAGGGTGCCGGGCTCCTCGAACAGATGGCTCGCGCGCGGCACCACCACCAGCTCGCCCACGCCGCCCAGCCGGGCCAGGGCCCGCCGGTTGAGGTCCAGCACGGCGGTGTCCAGCGCGCCGACCACGAGCAGCGTCGGCGCGTCCACCCGGGCCAGCACGTCCGGCCCGGCGAGGTCCGGCCGCCCGCCCCGGGAGACCACGGCACCTACCGCGGGGCCCAGTTCGGCGGCCGTGTACAGCGCGGCGGCCGCGCCGGTGCTGGCGCCGAACAGCCCCAGCGGCAGCCCACGAGCCCCCTCGGTGCGCCCCAGCTCCTCGGCCACGGCGGTCAGCCGCGAACCGAGCAGGGCGACGTCGAACACCTTGCGCCGGTCCGGCTCCTCGGCCTCGGTGAGCAGGTCGAACAGCAGGGTGCCCAGCCCGCGGCGGTTCAGGTGCCGGGCGACGTGCCGGTTGCGCGGACTGCGCCGGCCGCTGCCGCTGCCGTGCGCGAAGACCACTGCCGCGCGGGCCCCGGCCGGCACGGTCAGCCGGCCGGTCAGCCGGACCCCGGCTACGGCCAGCGGCAGCTCGCGGTCGATGCCGTCCCCGCCGGGCGGCTCCTCGTCGGGCGGCTCCTCGTCGGGCGGCTCATCGTCGTGCGGTTGGCGGTCGTGCGGTTCGCCGTTGGGTGGCTCCCCGTCGGGCGGTCCGCGTCGGGCCTCGGCCAGCAGCCGCAGCACCTCCTCGTCGCCGGTCTGCGTGAAGTCGGCGTAGAACTCGCCGATCGCGAAGAACGGCGACGGCGTGTCGACGCAGACCAGCTCGTCGGCGACCTCGGACAGCCGCTCCGTCCAGTCCCGCGGCGCCACCGGGACGGCCAGCACCACCCGCGCCGCCCCGCGCGCCCGGACGATCCGGCAGGCGGCCCGGGCGGTCGAGCCGGTGGCGACGCCGTCGTCCACCACGACCACCGTGCGCCCGCGCAGGTCCGCCGCCGGGCGGTCGCCCCGGTAGCGCAGCGCCCGGCGCTCCAACTCGGCGCGCTCGCGCCGCTCCACCTGCGCCAGCTGCCCGTCACCCACCCCGGCGAGCCGGATGACCTGCTCGTTCAGCACCCGGACGCCGTCCTCGCCGATCGCCCCCATGCCCAGCTCGGGCTGGTACGGCACGCCCAGCTTGCGGATCACGCAGATGTCCAGCGGCGCACCGAGCGCCGCCGCCACCTCGGCCGCCACCGGTACGCCGCCCCGGGGCAGGGCGACCACCACGGTGCCGGGGCCGGCGAGGTGGCCGAGCCGGCCGGCCAGGCGGCGGCCGGCCTCTGCGCGGTCGGTGAAGGGGGTTCCGGTGACGTGCATTCCACGGCCTCCGGGTTCCACCGTACGCCGGTCCGGTACACCGGTCCCGGGCGTCGCTGCGGGGGGTTCGGTGGGCTGTCCGGCGGCCGCCTGCTGGGGGCCGTACGGGGGGCGTGCGGGGCCCGGTGGGACAGGGGGCGGGACCGGGGTGGGACCGGGGCGGCCACGGGCCCGGGACCGCGACGGGCACCGCCCGGGACTTCGCGCGTACGGGCCCGGGACGGTACGGCCGCGCGGCCGGGAACGGGACGGGACGACACCCCCGTGCGACCGGGACGGCGGGCGGCGGAACGTGGTGCGCAGAGGCGGTCCGCAGAGCCCGCCCAGAGCACCGAAGGAGCGTCCGAGATGCCGGGCACCGTCATCACCGACCTGCGCCGCCGCGGCTGCGCCGTCGACCCCGGAGGCCTGCTCGCGGGACCGCTGCGCGCCGTCGGCCTGCAGTGGCTCGAACCGGGACGGAGCGCCGAGGTGACCGCCGAGGGCGTCGAGCACGCGCTGTACGTCACCGCGGGCTCCGGCCTCGCCGCCCTGCCGGAGGACGTCGTGCACCCCGACCACCCCGAGCGCGCCGACACCGGCCTGCCGCTGGTCGAGGGCACCGCCGTCGTGCTCCCGCTCGGCGCGCGGACCGTCCTGACCGCCGGAACGGCCGGACTGGAGTACTTCCACGCCGTCCTGGCCGTCCCCCCGTCCGCGGAGCCGGCTGCCGAACCCTCCCCCGAAGTACCCGAAGGACTCGAAGAACCCGAAGTACCCGAAGAAGGTGACCAGAGGTGATCGTCACCACCGACACCGGCTCCGCCATGGTCCTGCTCGGCCCGAACGGGGAGCGGGTCCGGATCCGCTCACTGGCCCGTCGCGCCATGCTCGCCAGCGCCTGCGAGGCCTTCGACCACCTGCGGCTGAGCCCGGGCGCCCATCACGTCCTGCCCGGGCGGCCCGACGCCGAGACGGTACTGCACGTCCTGCGTGGCGCCGCCGTCATCGGGCAACTCGCCGACCAGCCGGACCATTTGGCCTCGGACGGCGACCTGCTGCTGGCCCGCAGGGGCCGCACCCTGCGGATCGAGGCCGGCCCGCTCGGCGCGGAACTGCTCTGCCTCACCCTGGCCGTGCCCCGCCACCGCGCCGGCACCCGGGCTTCCCTCGCCCGCCGTCGCGCCGAACGCCGCGACCGGCCCTGACCTTCACCGTTCTCCGGGAGCCACTTGTGATCCTCGTCCCCGCTGCCGTCCCGCGCACCGCGCCCGTCTTCCAGCGGCTGATCGACCCCGGGCACCGTCCGGCCGTCCGTGCCGCGCTGACCGTCGAGACCCTGCCGCCCGGCGTCCTGGTCGAGCAACTTCCTTGCGAACCGGTCGAGTCGGTCACCGTGGTGCTGGCCGGACGGCTGTCCGCGGGCGGCCGGATCCTGTCCCCGGGCGAGGCGCTGCACCACCCGCCCGGCAGCAGTCACCGGCTCACCGCCGTGCGCGGCGCACCGACCGCCGTGCTCACCGTCCGGCCGGTCCGGTCCGCAGCCGACATCCCCGTCCAGCGCGGCGGTTCGCGAGCCCTCGGGCCCGTCCGGTCCGCCCGGCGGATCGCCGTCGACACCGTGCTGCTCGCCCCCGGCGGGCAGCGCGGGCCGTACGCCGTGGCCGCGGTGGACACGTTCCTGGTGCTGCTCTCCGGCGCCGACGCCCGCCTCGCTCTCGACGACCGTGAAGTGCCCTTGTTCCCAGGTGACTTGGTCTACCTCCGGGCCGGTGAGCGGTACGTCCTGCGGGCCGGTGCGGGTGAGCCGGTGGCCGCCGTGCGTGGCCGGGTCGGCGCGGTTCTGGGACCTGAACAGGACCTCGAACCCATGCGAACGGGGCAGGCCCGTCCGCACAGTGGTGGGCAGAGCGATTGATCGATCGGATCGGCCGCTCGGAAGAATCAGGAGTACCGCCTCATGTCCACGAACACCGTGACTGCCTCGACGACTGCGACCATGATGATCTGTACGGCTGGAGTGCTGGCGGGCGTGATCGCGGCAGCCCTGGCACTGCGCAAGGTCTGTTCCGGCTCCGCCTCGGAGTCGATCGGGCGTTCCGGGTCGAAGTCCGGCACGGTCACGCCGAAGGATTGCCCGTTCGGATGCGGGCCCGGCCAGTAGCTCACCCCGGCCGCCCCCTCTTCCGACTGACAGATGACAACGAACAGCTGACAGATTTCAACATCTGTCAGCTGTTCGTTGTCATCTGTCAGCTGTTATCCGTCGGCTCTCGCCCGCTGCCGGCTGCCCGCTGCCCGCCGCCCGCTCGCACCGCCACCCCCGGGCCCGCTAGTGCTGAGCCCGCTACCGGTTGGCCGCCGCCGAGCGCGGCAGCACCGCCAGTACCTGCGTGCCGTGCTGCTGGGGCAGCGGTCCGACGGTGCAGCGGCCGCCGATCTCCGCGGCCCGGTCCGCCATCGACCGCAGGCCGACCCCGCCGCCGGGCGGTTCGTCGACGGTCTCGGTCTCCCGGTACCCGACCCCGTCGTCCTGCACGGTCAGCGTCAGCGCCTCGTCGTCCACCCGGAGCGCCACCCGCACGGTCCGGGCCCGGGCGTGCCGCAGCACGTTGTTGAGCGCCTCCGCGCTGATGCGGTAGGCCGCGACCTCCACCGCCGCCGCCAGCTCCGGCAGCGGCTCCGGCGAGACCTCGACCGTCACGGTCAGCCCGGCCCCGCTGAAGTTGTCCGCCAGCTGCCGGACCGCCCGGGCCAGTCCGAGTTCGCCCAGCGGCGCCGGCCCGAGCCGGTCGGTGATCCGGCGGACCTCCTGGATCGCCATCCCCAGGCCCTCGGAGACCGTGTGCAGCGGGTCCGCGAGCCCGCCGTCCGCCGTCGAGGCCGCGTTGTCCACCCGCAGTCGCAGGCCGGCCAGGGCCGGTCCGAGCCCGTCGTGGATGTCCCGCCGCAGCCACCGTCGTTCCTCCTCCCGGGCGGCGATGATCTGCTCCCGGCTGGCCAGCAGGTCCTCCTGGAGCTGCAGCGAGGCGACGGCGGGCGAGGCCTGGTCGGCGAGCGAGCGCAGGATGTCGACGTCGGTCGCCGCCAGCCGCTCCTCGCCCGTCCGCAGCCCGACGGTCAACTCGCCGATCGGCAGCCCGTTGTGGACGAGCGCGAAGCCCTGGCTGCGGCCGTTCAGCCGCCCGGCGGTGGCCAGCGTGCGCCGTCCGGCCCGGGTGGTGACGGCCAGGGTGACGCCGGGCAGTTTGAGTTCCTCGGCGACCGTCGCGCACAGCGCCGCCGGCAGCTGCTCCGGGTCGACGACCTGCCGCACCCGCCCCGCGAGCGTGCGCAGCACCTGGTACGGCTGCGCGCGTTCGCCGTAGTACAGCCGGTCCACCACGGCCACGGCTCGTCGTGCCGCCTTCGGCAGGGTGGCGCCGAGCGCGTACACCAGGGCGATCAGCAGCAGGGCGGGCCCACCGCGCCCCGGTAGCAGCGAGTTGGACAGTGCGGCGGCGGCCACCACGAACAGTCCGGTGACGCCGGTGCCCAGCAACAGGCCGATCAGGACGCTGCGGGCCGCCCGGTCGAGCCGCCAGCCGTGGTCCCGGATCACCAGGAAGCCGATCGCGACGGCCCAGACCGCCCCCGCCGCGGTGAACAGCCAGTAGCTGAGCCAGTAGTGGTCGGCCCGGTTGCGCATGTAGAAGTCCTGCAGCGCGACCCAGAGCACGTACGCCCCGAGCATGCCCGCCACCCGCAGCCGGTGCCGACGGGTCTCGGCCGCGTCGCGCCCCGGGACGGCGGCCGGCCGCAGCAGCCGGGACAGCAGGACCAGCGTGACGAACCCGAGCACGCACTCGCTGATCAGCAGGTCGTGGCCGCCCAGTCCGTCGACCACTCTCACAGCGAGGTGCGCCGGCGGGCTGTCGGCCAGCGGATTGGTCCGCCCGTAGGTCGTCGGGTCGGCGAGGCCCTGGGCCACCTCGGCGCTCACCCACACGCCGACGGCCCCGATGAACCACCACCATCGCCGCGTCGTCAGCCGTCCGCTCGGCAGCCAGAGCGGCAGCGCGTAGATGAGCGTCGTCCTGACCGCGCTGAGCACCGTGTCGAAGGCCAGCACGGCGCCGGCGATGCCCGGGTCGCGGACCTCGACCCAGAGCGGTGCGGCCGCCACCCGGGGGAGGATGTTGGTGAGCGCGTAGACGAGCATCACCCAGCCGAGCGGGCTGCCCGGGCGGTGCGCGTGGAGCAGCATGCCGGCCCCGGCGGTCGGCAGGGCGTAGACCAGGATGGCGAGTTCGTCGCGGGGGTGGGAGACGCCCGGTTCGCCGAGGTGGACGAGCACGTAGCAGATCCACACCGTCGCCGAGACGAAGCAGAGCGCGGTGACGACCGCGGCGGCGGTCAGTTGCCGCTCGGCCCGGGTGCGGCGCGGGGGAGAGGAGACCGTGATCATGGCACCACCTCGGTTCTCGACAGCGGGTGTTCCGCCGGCCGCGTCGTGGTCCGCCGGCGCCTCGTCCCCAGGGTGTCCGGTCCCAGTCTGCTCGGCCCGGTGTCCCGGTCGCCTGAGGCAGCGGTCACGCATTCCGGGCGGGACGGCGGTGGGCGCCACCCCCGCCGTGCGGACGACCTCCGGGCATGTCACGGAGAGTCACGTGATCGCCGCTGCTAGTGTCGGCCGGGTGGATGAACACCAGCTGGTCGCACCCTCCGGCCCGGCGGGCGGGGCGGCACCCGTTCGGGTACTGATCGTCGACGATCACCCCCTCTTCCGCGAGGGGCTCAAGGCGGCGCTGGAGAGTGCCGAGGGCGTCACCGTGGTGGCCGAGGCCGAGCGGGTCGCCGATGTCCCGGACGCGGTCGCCCGACACAGCCCGAACGTGGTGATCATGGACCTCTCCCTGCCCGACGGCTCCGGGCTGGAGGCCGTCCGCCGGCTCTCCGGCCAGGAGCAGTCCCCGCCGGTGCTGATGCTGACCATGTCGGACGACGACGGCAACCTGCTCGCCGCGCTCCAGGCGGGCGCCCGCGGCTACCTGGTCAAGGGCGCGGGGCGCGAGGAGGTGCTGCACGCCGTCCGGACGGTCGCCGCGGGCGGCGCGGTGTTCGGCGGCGAGGTCGCCGGGCGGATCACGGCGCTGCTGGCCGGGGCGAAGATGCGCGAGGCCGGGCAGCTCTTCCCCGACCTCACCGCCCGCGAGGCCGAGGTGCTGGACCTGGTCGCGCGCGGCCACGACAACCGGCGGATCGCCCGGGAGCTCGTGGTCGCGGAGAAGACCGTCCGCAACCACGTCACCCACATCTTCGAGAAACTGCACGTCGCGACCCGCGCGGAGGCCGTCGCCCGGGCCCGCGACATGGGCCTCGGCGACGGCTGAACCCGCCCCCGACGGGGGAGCTCCGCAGCCGTCCGGGGGTGCCGGTCCGCCGACCGGCACCCCCGGAGTCGTCCTGGTCCCACCGGACCTACGACTGCGTCACCACTGCGTCACGGCTGCATCTCGTACGCGCCCGAGAGCGCTTCGACCCGCGCCCACACCTTCGCGGCGCGCTCGGCGTCCGCCACCGGGCGGCGCACGTTGGCCAGCGCCCAGGCGGCCTGCTCCTCGGTGGCGGAGGCCTTGCCGTGCAGCTCGGTCGCGTGCGCGGAGAAGTCGCGGACCAGCGCGTCGAACACCTGGTCCAGGACATCGGCGTCGAGGCCGGTCAGCTCGGCCTGCTCCAGCACCAGCTGGCCGTAGACGATCAGCGCGAACAGCTGGCCGATCTCCAGCAGGAAGTCCAGGTCGGCCTGCTGCTCCTTGCTCGGCGCGTGCTTGAGCAGCAACTCGCAGAAGCCGTCGGCCTGCTCGCGGAAACGGGCGACGTTCGGCAGCTGGGCGTGCCGGTCGTAGGCGGCGCGCCAGTCGTGGAAGCGGATCGCGCCGAGGCCGCGGGCCGGGCCCTGGTGGAACAGGAAGGCGTCGTCGGCGGCGTCCAGCCGGGTCGGCACCGGCGGGTACTCGGCGGGCGCGAACAGGTAGTTGCCCATGAACTTGAGGATCAGCGCCAGGTTGACGTGGACCGTGCCCTCCAGCTTCGGCAGGCCGCGGATGTCCTTGGCGGCCTTGTCGAAGTAGGTGTCCGCCTCGAAGCCCTTGGCCGCGATGACGTCCCACATCAGGTTGATGACCTTCTCGCCCTCGGTGGTGACCTTCATCTTGGTCATCGGGTTGAAGAGCAGGTAGCGGCGGTCCTCGGCGGAGGCCGTGCGGAAGTAGTCGACGGCCCGCGCGCTGAACAGCTTCATCGCCACCAGACGGGCGTACGCGTCGGTCAACTCCCGCCGCACGTGCGGGAAGTCGGTGACCTTGCGGCCGTACAGCACCCGGTTGTGGGCGTGCGTGACGGCCTCGTACATCGCGTGCTCGCAGATGCCGACCGAGGCGGTGCAGAGGTTGAACTTGCCGACGTTGACGGTGTTCAGCGCGGCGTCGAAGGCGGCCTGCCCGGTGTGCAGCACGTCCTCGGCCCGGACCGGGTAGTCCTCCAGACGGAACTCGCTGACGTACATCTGGGCGTTCACGACGTTCTTGACCAGGTGGTACGCGTCGTGGCGGCTGTCGGCGGCGAAGAAGACGTAGCCCTCGGGGCCCTCGACGTCCGAGCGGCGGCCGAACACCGAGACCAGGCCGGCCACGTTGCCGTTGCCGATGTAGTACTTGGGGCCGGTCGCGGTGAAGCCGCCCTCGCCGTCCGGGGTGAGGATCATGTCGGTGGAGTAGATGTCGGCGCCGTGGGAGCGCTCGGACAGGCCGAAGGCCATCACGTGGCCCTCGGCGAGGAGCTTGGCGGCGCGGGCCCGGACGGCCTCGTTCTCGCTCTGCCAGACCGGGCCGAGGCCCAGGATGGTGACCTGCCAGGTGTACCAGTAGCCGAGGCCGTAGAAGCCGAGGATCTCGTTCAGCTCGGCGATCCGCGCGGTGTCCCAGCGCTTGTCGGCGTCGGCCGCGGACGGGGTCAGGAACTCCGCGAACAGGCCCTCCCTGGCGGCGAATTCGAGGAAGTCGCCGTACCAGGCGCGGTCGATGTAGGTGTCGATGAGCGCCTTCTTGCCGCGGGACTCGAACCAGTCGACGGTCGCGCGCAGCAGTCGGCGGGTCGGCTCGTCGAACTGCGCGGGGTCGTAGGTGCGCGGGTTGAAGAGCATCGGGGGCTCCCAGGGGGTCGAGGGTGTGAGGACTCGGCGGGGCGGGGTGCGGCGGGCGGGTGGACGGACGGCGGCGAACAGAGTTCAGAAGACAGATGTCAGCGAACAGATTTCAGATTTCAAACTCTGTCATCTGTTATCTGTCATCTGTGATCTGTTCCCCGTCCGTCCTCCGCGAGCCGGCGCAGGGTGGCGAGCACGTCGTCCAGCCAGGCGAGGGTCATCCGCTCGAACTCGATGCCGCCGCGCAGCACGACGTGCTGGAGCTCCTGCCGGGTGTCCAGCGCGGTGAGGTCGGGGAAGTCCCGCTGCTCGCCGTGCAGGTAGCGGGCGAGGAGGGCGGCGTGGCTGTCGCGGTGCCGCTCGACCTCGGAGATCAGCGCGGCCGGGTCGTCGAAGGCGGCGGCCCGGATCTTGACCGCGAGCTCGTGCCGTACGGTCTCCGGTTCGACCGGTTCGCGCAGCCAGTCGGCCAGCGCGGCCCGTCCGGGCCCGGCCGCCGAGTAGACCTTCTTGTCCGGGCGGCCGTCCTGCGCGACCTCCTCGGCGGCGACCCAGCCGTCCGCCTCCATCCGCCGCAGCACCCGGTAGATCTGCTGGTGGGTGGCGGTCCAGAAGCGTCCGATGGAGCGGTCGAAGCGCCGGGCCAGTTCGTACCCGGAGCCGGGCTGCTCCAGCAGCGAGACGAGGATCGCGTGCTCCAGTGCCATGCCCAGCATCCTGCTATGCAACGAGTTGCATAGGCAATGGGCCCTCGGAGTGTTGAGACGCAGGTCACCGGCGTGATCGGATGGTTATCGGTCATTCCGGACTATCAGGTGCAAAACCTTGGAGAAGCGCCAGAATAGGTACGGGGCTTGCCCCTTCCCATGGTCCGAAACCACAGGAGGTGGTATCGGTGGCAACCCATGTGCCGACAGGCATGGAGCACCACCCGGACATCGTCGAACTCCGGGAACACTACGAGCGGGTCACCTCGACCCCCCGCGCCCAGGGCGTCGAAGCCCTGGCCGTTCTGGCCGGCCTGTTCCTCGCGGCATCGCCGTGGATCGTCGGCTTCACCGCGTTCAGCACCCTGACCGTGACCTGCCTGATCGTCGGGCTGGCCTACACGGCACTGATGGCCGGCTACGGCTCGGCCTACGAGCGCACCCACGCGAGGGCCTGGGCCGCCGCCGCGCTCGGTATCTGGACGATCATCTCTCCCTGGGCCGTCTCCGGGTCCGTCGCGCACGGCAAGAACATCGTCACCTGCGTCATCGTCGGTGCCGTGATGTTCCTGCTCGGACTCGCGGCGATCTCGATGGCCACGATCACGTCGAACGGAGCAGCGATGCGGCTCGGCCGGGCCGGCCGCGCCAAGGGCTGACCTTCCCCGCAGCCCGCGTCCGGGGCACGGAGGGCACTCGTGCCCGCCGCGCCCCGGCGCACCGGCCGACGAGGCCGGGCCGGGCCGGCTACGGGTGCGTCATCCGCAGCACGTCCAGCGCCCGGTCCAGCTCCTCCTCGGTGAGCGCGCCCCGCTCGACGTACCCGCGTTCCAGCACCACCTGGCGGATGGTCTTCCGCTCGGCCAGCGCCTGCTTGGCGACCTTCGCCGCCTCCTCGTACCCGATGTAGCGGTTCAGCGGCGTCACCACCGAGGGCGAGGACTCCGCGTACTCGCGGGCCCGTTCGACGTTCGCGGTGATGCCGTCCACCGTCCGGTCCGCCAGCAGCCGGGCGCTGTTGGCCAGCAGCCGCACCGACTCCAGCACGTTGCGGGCGATCACCGGGAGCATCACGTTCAGCTCGAAGTTGCCGCTCGCGCCGGCCAGCGTCACCGTCGCGTCGTTGCCCACCACCTGGGCGGCGACCATCAGCACCACCTCGGGCAGCACCGGGTTCACCTTGCCCGGCATGATGGACGAGCCGGGCTGCAGATCCGGCAGGTTGATCTCGCCCAGGCCGGTGCGCGGACCGGAGCCCATCCACCGCAGGTCGTTCGCGATCTTCGTGAACCCCACCGCCACCGTGCGCAGTTGGCCGCTCAGCTCGACCAGCGCGTCCCGCGCGCCCTGCGCCTCGAAGTGGTCGCGGGCCTCGGTCAGCGGCAGCCCGGTGGCCCGGGCGACCTCCTCGATGACGGCCGCCGGGAACCCGGGCGGGGTGTTGATGCCAGTGCCCACCGCCGTTCCGCCGAGCGGCAGTTCGGCGACCCGGGGGAGGGTCGCCAGCAGCCGCTCCCGCCCGTGCCGCACCTGGGCCGCGTAGCCGCCGAACTCCTGGCCGAGGGTGACGGGCGTGGCGTCCATCAGGTGCGTACGGCCGGACTTGACCACCTGCGCGAACTCGACCGACTTGCGCTCCAGCGCCTCCGCCAGGTGCTCCAGCGCCGGGATCAGGTCGTGGGTGACGGCGGCGGTGGCGGCGATGTGGATCGAGGACGGGAACACGTCGTTGGACGACTGGCTGGCGTTCACCTGGTCGTTCGGGTGGACCGGCCGCCCCAGCCGTTCGCCGGCCAGGGTGGCGATCACCTCGTTGGCGTTCATGTTGGACGAGGTGCCCGAACCGGTCTGGAACACGTCCACCGGGAACTCGTCGTCCCAGCGGCCCTCCGCGACCTCCTCGGCGGCCGCCGCGATCGCCCCGGCCGTCTCCTCGTCCAGGACCCCGAGGCGGGCGTTCACCCGCGCCGCGGCCGCCTTGACCCGGGCCAGCGCGGCGATGTGCGCGCGCTCCAGCCGTTGGCCGGACACCGGGAAGTTCTCCACCGCCCGCTGCGTCTGCGCCTGCCACTTCGCGGCCGCCGGCACCCGCACCTCGCCCATCGAGTCGTGCTCGACCCGGTACTCCTGCGGCCTCTCCCGCTCGTCACCCATCGCGCGCTACACCTCCTGTACGGGCCGGTCCGGCCCGGTCACGGGACTTCCGATCACCACAGCCGCTCGCGGGCCCCGGGTATTTCCACCCACAGCAGCCCACCCGGCTCGGCGCCGAGCTGCCCGACGACCGTGCCGTCCGGGGCCCACACGCCGGAGCGGCCCGAGGTCTCCGCGAACTCGCCGCTGGCCCCGGCACTGGTGGACAGTACGCCCCAGACCCCGTGCGCGCCGGTCCGCTCCCGCAGGTGCCCGGCGAGCCGCTCGGCCTGCGCGGGGCCGGGACCGTACAGGGTGGAGGCGACGTAGGCGTCGATGCCGAGGGCGGCGGTCTCCTCGGCGTGGGCCGGGTCGGCGGCGTCGGCGCACACCGCCAGGCCGAGCCGCAGGCCGTCCAGCTCCAGCACGACGGGCCGCTCGCCGGGGCTGAACCGGTCGAGCTCCGGCCCGTGCAGCCGCATCTTGCGGTAGACGACCCGGGCGCCCCCGCCGGTGACCGCCAGGGTGGCGATGGACTCGCGCCCGTCGGCCTCCGCGACCGGCGCGCCGACCAGCGCCAGGGCGCCGGTGGCGCCGCAGGCCTCGACCAGCGGGGCGAGCCGGGCGTCCGCCGGGTCGACGGCGGGGGCGGTCAGGTCGTAGCCGGTCAGGGACAGCTCGGGGAACACCACCAGTCGGGTCCCCGCCTCCCGGACGGCCGCGGCGTGCCGTCCGGCGTTGACGGCCAGGGTGTCCGGACGGCCGGGGGCGGCGCAGACGGGCTGGGCGACGGTGACCGTGACGGCGGCGGCGGGGGTGGCGGGCGCGGTGCCGACGTCGGCGAGCGGCGCGGACGCAGGCGCGGACGAGGGCACGGCGGAGCCTCCGGCGGGCGGGGGAGTCGATGGTCAAGATCAACCTATGCGTCCCTCGGACGGCCGGGCAACAGTTCGGCGACCGCCGAAACCACGCCGCCCCGCCCCGCCGGCCGCACCGAGTGGACGGCCCTCGGCCGTTCGCGCCATGATCACTCGAACGAGTGAGATCCCGGCCGGAACGCTTCAAACGGTCGTACGGCACTTCGTACGCTCCTGACCGGGTCGGGCGGATTCCGACCGCCCCGGAGCGCCGCGATCCGGCCCGGGGAAACCGACGCAGGGGGCGGACCGGATGACCACAGAACACGACGGCAACGACACCCACCGCGGCCTGACCAGACGGCAGCTGCTCGGCGCCTCCGCGGCGCTCGGCGGCGCCGCCTGGCTGCTGCGCGGCACCATCGGCCCCGACAGCGCCGAGGCGGCCACGCCCGTACCGCCCGGCCTTCCCGCCGGCACCGAGCTGTACCAGCGGGTGTTCCAGAACTGGTCCGGCGAGATCCGCACCGACCAGCTGTGGACCTGCGCACCGCGCACCCCCGAAGAGGTCCCGGCCCTCGCCGACTGGGCGCACGCCAACGGCTGGCGGCTGCGCGCCACCGGCTACCGGCACACCTGGGCCCCGCTCACCGTCGCCAACGGCACCCCGGCCGACGCCCGCGTCCTGCTCGTGGACACCAACCGGTACCTCACGGCCATCACCGCCGACTCACCCACCACCGTGCGGGCGCAGACCGGCGCGAGCATGGACGCGCTGCTCACCCACCTGTCCGACCGGGGCCTCGGCCTGACGGCCTGCCCGGCGCCGGGCGACCTCACCGTCGGCGGAGTGCTCGCCATCGGCGGCCACGGCACCGCCACCGGCGCCGGCGGCGAACTGCGCCCGGACGGGCATGGCTACGGCTCGGTCAGCAACCAGGTGGTCAAGCTCACCGCCGTCGTCCTCGACCCGGCGACCGGCCGCTACGCGCTGCGCACCTTCGACCGCGCCGAGGCCGACAGCGCCGCGTTCCTGGTGCACCTCGGCCGCGCCTTCCTCACCGAGGTCGTGCTGCGCGTCGGAGCCGACCGCCCGCTGCGCTGCGTCAGCCGGCTGGACATCCCGGCGAGCGACCTGTTCGCCCGCCCCGGCACCCCCACCGGCGGCGGCGGACTGCTCGGCGGACTGCTGGGCGGCGGCGGTGGCCCGCGCACCCTCGCCGACTTCGTCGAGCGCGACGGCCGGGTCGAGGCGATCTGGTTCGCCTACACCGACTACCCGTGGCTCAAGACCTGGACCGTCGCCCCGAGCAAGCCGCTCGCCTCCCGGGCCGTCGACCAGCCCTACAACTACCCCTTCTCGGACAGCATTCCGGAACCGGTCGCCCGACTGGCCGGCCAAATCATCTCCGGCGCCTGGGGATCGGCCCCGCTGTTCGGCCAACTCCAGTACCTCATCGCCAAGGTGGCGCTCACCGGCGACCTCACCGACGTCCTGCTCTCCGGCGGACTGCTGCGTGACCTGCTCACCGGCGACCTGATCACCCACCTGCTCGCCGGCGGCCTGCGCTCCGACCTCTGGGGCCCCTCGCGCGCCCTGCTGCAGTACGTCCGGCCCACCACGCTGCGGGTCACCGCCAACGGCTACGCGATCCTGACCAAGCGCGCCGACCTGCAGTGGGTGGTCAGCGAATTCGCCGCCTACTACCGGCAGTTGCTCGGCGAGTACCAGGCCAGGGGCGAGTTCCCGGTGAACGGCGCGGTGGAGATCCGGGTCACCGGCCTGGACGACCCGTCCTACTCCGGCGTCCCCGGCGCCCGGCCGCCGCTGCTGTCCGCGCTGCGCCCCCGGGCGGACCGCCCTGAGTGGGACACCGCGGTCTGGCTCGACGTCCTCGCCTTCCCCGGCACGCCCGGACTGGAGCGCTTCGCCCGGGACTTGGAGCAGTGGCTGCTGCGCACCTTCGACGGCACCCGGGCCGGGGCGAGGGTCGAGTGGTCCAAGGGGTGGGCGTACACGGCGGACGCCGCCTGGTCCGACCAGGACGTGATCGGCCGGGCCATTCCCGACAGCCTGCGCGCCGGGGGCGGGCCCGGCTGGGACGAGGCGGTCGCCACGCTCGACCGGTACGACCCGCACCGGGTGTTCGGGAACCCATTCCTGGACGGGCTGTTGAAGTAACGGCGAACGGCGAACGGCTGACAGAGAACAGGTAACAGATGACAGCTGACAGATTTCGAAATCTGTCAGCTGTCATCTGTTTGCCGTCACCCGTCAGATGTGCTCCATCACGATCACCGCGAGGGTGTCCGGGGCCAGTGCGCGGAAGACGTGGGGGGCATCCCCGGGATAGCTGATGTAGTCGCCCGGGCCGAGTTCGACCGGCGTCTCGGTCGGGCCGACCAGGGCCCGGCCCGAGCCGATCAGCACGTGCTCGACGGTGCCGGGCATATGGGGCTCGGAAGCCCTGGTGTCGCCCGGCTGGGCCTCGATCCGGTAGATGTCGCGCCGGGCGTTCGGCGGGCAGGAGGAGAGCACCGTGGCCGCGTAGTTGGCCTGCTCGGAGTGGGTCACCGGGCCCTCGCCGGCCCGGAGCACCTTGACGGTGGGGCGCGGCGGGTCGACCAGCCTGCTGAACGGCACGTTCAGCGCGACCCCCAGCGCCCAGAGCGTCTCCACGCTGGGGTTGCCCGCGCCCGACTCCAGCTGCGAGAGCGTCGACTTGGCGATGCCGGCGCGGCGGGCCAGCTCGGCCATCGACAGTCCGCTGCGTTCGCGTTCGCGCCGGATGGACGCGGCGATCTGGCCGATCAGCTCCGCACCGGAGCCGTTGGCGCCCTCGGGTCGGGTGGTCCGGTCACTCATGCTCGCCACTCACGCTTTCTCCAGGCTCCTTCGGTCGGCTTCCCGCTGGTGGTGCCGTTCATGCTGCCACGCCGGTCCCCGGGTGGGTCGGGGTCATGGGGCCATGGGGCATGGGGCTGCGGGACCCAAGGGCGTTCGCCATATCGGTCCCTCCGTTCGCCTTGACGAACACGGGCTTCCCGGTTCATTCTGATGAACATGCGTTCGCTACTCCGAACACTCGAACATGCGACCCTTCGCGACATCGCCCTGGTCTGCCTCGCCGACGCACTCGTCGGCGCCTCCTTCGGCGCGATCAGCGTCTCCGGCGGCCTGCCGCTCTGGGTGCCGACCGCCCTCTCCGTCCTGGTCTTCGCGGGCGGCTCGCAGTTCGCGGCCGTCGGCGTGGTGCTGTCCGGTGGTGGCGTGCTCGCGGCCGTCGCCACCGGGCTGGTGCTCAACGCCCGGCTGCTCCCGTTCGGGTTCGCGGTCGCCGACGTACTCCAGGGCCCCTGGTGGCAAAGGCTGTTCGGGGCGCAGATGCTCACCGACGAGAGTGCGGCCTTCGCGCTCCAGCAGCACGAACCGCGCCGCCGCCGGGCGGCGTTCTGGGTCTGCGGGGTCTCGCTGTTCGTGGTGTGGAACGTGGCGGTGCTGCTCGGCGGCCTCGCCGGCGGACTGATCGGGGACACCGACGCGCTCGGGCTGGACGCGGCCTTCCCGGCCGTGCTGCTCGCGCTGGTGCTGCCCTCGCTCACCGACCGCGCGACTCGTACGGCCGCGGTGGTGGGCGCGGTGGTGGCCGTCGCGGCCACGCCCTTCGTGCCGGGCGGGCTGCCGGTGCTGCTGGCCCTGGCCGGGCTGCTGTTCGCCGGGCGGCCCGGGGCGGGGTCGGAACCGGGGGAGCCGGGGGAGCCGGGGGAGCCGGGAGAGCAGGCGGTCGCCCCGGCGGCCGTGAAGGAGGAGGTCCGATGATGCCGCTGTACGCGATCCTGCTGCTGGCCGCCGGCACGTACGCCTATCGGGTGGCCGGCCCACTGCTCGGGCACCGGCTCGCGCTCTCCGCGCGGGTCCGGCACCTGCTGGCGGTCGCGGCGGCGGTACTGCTGGTCGCACTGGTAGCGACCGGCGCGCTGACCCAGGGGCACGGCTTCGCCGGGTGGGCCCGCCCGGCGGGGGTGCTGGTCGCGGGCGTGCTCGCGTGGCGCCGGGCACCCTTCCCGGTGGTGGTCGTGGCCGGGGCGGCGACGGCGGCGCTGCTGAGGCTGTGCGGAGTGTGGTGACGGCGGACGGCGGACAGTGTTCAGCGAACAGATGACAGATTTCGAAATCTGTCATCTGTTCGCTGAACACTGTCATCTGTTATCTGTCAGTCGTCAGTCGTCAACCGCTCCGCCTGCACCTCGGGCCGCTTGCTGTCCCACAGCAGCTCCCACACCTTGAACACGCAGTGGTAGTCCCGCATGCTCCCCCGCGAGATCAGCAGGTAGGTGTCCCCGTCCCGCAGCAGCGTCTGCTGCCGACTGCTCATCGGATGCTCCGGGGTGTAGGTCGGGACGATCCGCCGCAGCTCCGCGACGGCCTCCTCCCGGGTGCCCTCGACCTCGCCGAGCACCTTGTTGCCCCAGGTCCGGTCCTTGCCGATCCCGACCGTCTCCTCGACGACCAGCGCCCAACGCGCCATGCCCCGCCTCCCCTTCCGTGTTCCGTACCGGCCGTTCGCGTTCGGCCCGGCCGTTCCCGTCAGCGCACCAGCGACTTGAAGAAGATGGTCGTCGGGTGCAGCACGCCGGTCGTGTCGGCCGCGTAGTCGGGCACCGAGCCGACCCGGGTCCAGCCCGCCGCCTCGTACATCCGCTCGGCCGGGCTGCCCGTCTCGGTGTCCAGCACCAGCAGCCGGATCCCCGACCGAGCCGCCCGCTCCTCCAGCGCCGCCAGCAGCCGCCCGGCCAGCCGCTGCCCGCGGTCCGCCGGGTGCACCATCAGCTTGGCCACCTCGCCCCGGTGCCGCCCGTTCGCCGTCGTGGCCGGCCGCAGCTGCACCGTCCCGGCGAGCCGCCCGTCGGCCGCCGCCCGGGCGGTCCACAGCACCAGCCGTCCGGCCGCGAGCTCGGGGACCAGTGCCCGCCACCACGCCGCGGACTCGTCCGGCTCCAGCGGGGCGAGGAAGCCGACCGAGGCACCGTCGTGGACGGTCGCCGTCAGCAGCCCGGCGAACTCGGCCACCGAGCCGTCCAGTTCCTCGGCCGTCACCTCGTCGACCACGTACGCCGTGCCGGACATGTCGCCTTCCTCACTCGCTCCCGTCGGTCCCTGACCGGGCGGGTTGCGGAATACTCGCCGATGTCCCGCCGAGACTACAAGGAGCTTCCATGCCGAAGCCGACCCGGATCGACCCGGCCGACCTGCTCGCGGTCGGCGACCTCCTCACCGACGAGGAGCGGCTGGTCCGTGACACCGTCCGCCGGTTCACCGAGGAGCGGATCCGCCCGCACATCGGCGACTGGTTCGAGCGCGGTGTCTTCCCGGCCCGCGAACTCGCCCCCGAACTCGGCGCGCTGGGCGTGCTCGGCATGCACCTCGACGGCTACGGCTGCGCGGGCGCCGACGCCGTGGCGTACGGGGTCGCGTGCATGGAGCTGGAGGCGGCCGACTCGGGGCTGCGCAGCTTCGTCTCGGTCCAGGGCTCGCTGGCGATGCGCTCGATCCACGCCTTCGGCTCGGAGGAGCAGAAGCAGCGCTGGCTGCCCGGGATGGCGGCCGGTGAGCTGATCGGCTGCTTCGGCCTCACCGAGCCCGACTTCGGCTCGGACCCGGCGAACATGCGCACCCGGGCGGTCCGCAAGGGCGGCGAGGGCGGCGACTGGGTGCTGTCCGGCAGCAAGATGTGGATCACCAACGGCAGCATCTCCGACGTCGCCGTGGTCTGGGCGCAGACCGAGGAGGGCGTGCGCGGCTTCCTGGTCGAGCGCGGCACCCGTGGCCTGACCGCGACCGACGTGCACGGCAAGCTCTCCCTGCGCGCCTCCGTCACCAGCGAGCTGGCCTTCGACGAGGTCGTGCTGCCTGCCGACGCCGTGCTGCCCGGCGTCACCGGCCTGCGCGGCCCGCTCTCCTCCCTCAACGAGGCCCGCTACGGCATCCTCTGGGGCACCGTCGGCGCCGCCCGCGACTGCTACACCGCCGCGCTGGACTACGCGAAGAGCCGGATCCAGTTCGACCGCCCGATCGCCGGCTTCCAGCTGACCCAGCAGAAGCTGGTCGAGATGATGCTGGAGGTCGAGAAGGCGTACCTGGTGGCCCTGCGGATCGGCCGGCTCAAGGAGGAGGGCGCGGCCCGCCCGCCGCACGTCAGCTTCGGCAAGCTCAACAACGTGCGCACCGCGCTGGAGATCGCCCGTAGCGCCCGGACCGTCCTCGGCGCCAACGGCATCACCACCGAGTACCCGGTGCTGCGGCACGCCAACAACCTGGAGTCGGTGCTCACCTACGAGGGCACCAGCGAGATCCACACCCTGGTCCTCGGCGAGGCCATCACCGGCGAGTCCGCCTACCGCTGACCGACCGCCGGCCCCGCCCCGAACGGCGAATAACCGGTGGCCGGGCCCCTCGCGGCCCGGCTACCGTCCCGCCATGACCAGTCAGCCCGCCCGGCAGCAGCCCCCGACCACCACCCTCTGGCGCCCCACCGGCCCGGAGGAGCTGGCCCTGGTCGAGGCCGCCGACCGGCGCGCCTGGCCGCCCCGGCTGCCCGAGCAGCCGATCTTCTACCCCGTGCTGAACGAGGACTACGCGATCCGGATCGCCCGCGACTGGAACGTGCCCGCCTCCGGCGTCGGCTACGTCACCCGCTTCGAGGTGGAGACGGACTTCCTCGCCCGCTACCCGGTGCAGCGGGCCGGCGGCCGGACGATCCTCGAACTCTGGGTGCCCGCCGAGGAGTTGGAGGAGTTCAACCGGCACATCGTCGGCCGGATCGAGGTCGTCCACGAGTTCCGGCCCGAGGGCTGACGGCCGTGCGCGCGCCCGTCCTGCTCACCTCCGCCCAGCCGACCGGCACCACCGGCCTGCTCACCGGGGCCGCCGCCCGCCGGGGCCTGGCCACCGCCGTACTGGCCGGGCCGGACACGGTCGGGCGGCTCGCCGGACGGCCCGTCCACTGGTACGGCGGGCCGCTCGCGGCCGCCCGGATCGCGGCGCCGCTCGGGCTCGCCCTGCTCGAACCCGAGGACGACTGGCTCGCCCGCCTCCCCGAGGAGTTCACCCGCCGCCGGATCGAACTCACCACCCTCGCCGAGGCCTGGACGCTGCGCCACCCCGCCTTCGTCAAGCCGCCCGCCGACAAGTCCTTCCCGCCCGCCGTCCACCCGGACGGCTCCCGGCTGCCCCGCACCGGCGAGCGGATCGGCCCGGACACCCCCGTCCTGGTCAGCGAGCCGGTGACCTTCACCGCCGAGTACCGGCTGTTCCTGCTCGACGGGCAGGTGCGCACCGGCAGCCGCTACGCGCGCTTCGGCCGGCTCGACCCGGCTCCGCTCACCGCCGAGGCCACCGCGTTCGCCCGCCGCCTGCTCGACGCCGTCGGGGGCACCGGGCCGCTCGCCCTGCCCAGCGCCGTCGCGCTGGACGTCGGCCCGATCGCCGACCCGTACGACCCGGTCGAGCACTGGGCCGTGGTGGAGGCCAACCTGCCCTGGTTCGCGAACTGCTACGCCGCGGACCCGGACGGCGTCCTGGACGTCGTCCTGCGCGCGGCGGGGCCGGCCGCCGACCTCGCGGAGTCCGACCGCCGCTTCGTCCGGGCGGCTGGCTGACCTCGCGACACCTCGCGACACCTCGCTAGGCTCCCGACGCTCCCGACACCTCGCGGACACCCGCCGTTCGGCACCCCGTCGCCGACCGGTACGGCCGGCCGTGAAGCATGGCGCGGTCGGCGGCGCCCTCGGCGGGCGCGGCCGGGTGTGCACGACCGAAAGGAAGCCCCACCATGTCCGCAGTCCAGTGGCCCCGCCCCCGCGTCCTCGTGGTCGGGATCGACGGAGTCCGCCACGACTACCTCGCCCAGGTGCCGATGCCGCGCCTCCAGGAGGTCGCCGAGGCCGGGTTCCTGGTGCCGGTCACCGTCGCGGACTCCACCCCGACCATGTCCGGACCGTGCTGGGCCACCATCGTGACCGGCGTCGAGCCCGCCAAGCACGGCGTCTGGGGCAACCACCTCGGCGGCAACCGGCTGGACGTCTTCCCCGACTTCGCCACCCGCCTCAACCGCGGCGACCGCCGCCGCACCTTCGTCGCGGCCGGCTGGGACCCGCTGATGATCAACGAGTCCGGCGGCCCGCTGTTCCGCGCCCCCGGCCGGCTCTCCTACGTGGCCCCCGCCGAGGACACCCCCGAGGCCTGGGAGGCCGTCGATGAGGAGGTCACCCGGGAGGCCGTCCACGTCCTGGGCACCGCCGACCCCGAGGCCTCCTTCGTCTACCTGGGCGCCGTGGACGAGACCGCCCACTTCCTCGGCTGCGGCGAGGAGTACCGCGCCTCGATGCGCACCGCCGACGAGCGCCTCGGCCGCCTGCTCGACGCCGTCCGCGGCCGGGAGGGCTATCCTCAGGAGCAGTGGACCGTCATCGTGGTCACCGACCACGGGCACGTCGACGCCGGCGGCCACGGCGGCCGCACCGTCGAGGAGCGGACCGCCTGGGTCGCCTGCGCCGGGCACGACATCCCGGCCGGCCCGCCCGCCGGCGAGATCCGCCACCCCGACGTCGCCGCCCAGGTGTACGCCTCGCTGCTGCGCCCGATCGACCCGCACTGGACCCTCGACGGCCGCCCCTTCCCCGTCGCCCGGCCGGTCGCCGCGACCGTCTGACCCGGCGCCCCGCCCCCAGTCCCAGCCCCGGTCCAGCCCTGGCTCCGGCCCGCCGTGCGGCCGGTCCGCCGCGGGCCGGTGCCCCGGGTGCAGCACACCGGGCTGCGGCGGCGCCCCGCCTGGGTCAGGCTCGATCGGGGCCCGGGACGTACCCGGGCCCGGCGTGGCAGCCCGAGCGCCGGAGCGGCACCTACCTCCGGGGTCGGCCCCACGGACATACGCCTGAAGGTGGAGACGGTACCCCGTGGGTTGGATGCAAGCTCGCGACCTGGTGGTGACGATCCGGAAGGTCGGCCCGCGCCACCATGGATACACCCGGACGGCGGACCGTTCAGCTCGGACGGGTCACGGACGGGCCGGCGACGGTCCCGGCCGCACCGGACGTCGTACAGGCGCCGGGCGTCGTACAGGCACCGCACGCAGCACAGGCAACGGACGCAGCACAGGCATCGGACGTACCGGACCCACCGGACGCACCGGCACCGCACACGGAGAGGGCAGCCAGGCATGAAGGGCATCGTGAGCAAGGTCGCGCTGGGAGTCGCGGGCACCGGCATGGCCGTCGCCGTGGCAGCGGTGGCAATCGGCCCGCGGGTGTCCGAGTGGTACGACGGGCGCCACCAGGAGCAGGCCGCGTTCGACAGCGGCTCGCAGGCCAAGGCCGAGCGTCGCTCGATGCCGACCTGGCTGCCCGACAACGCCTCCTCGGTCAAGTACCTGAGGTCCACCACCGGCGACGACCGGCTGCTGCGCGCCACCCTCCCCGAGGGCCGGCTGCCCTCCGGCTGCAACACCGGGGTGCCGGGCAAGGGGCCGCACCCGGTGCCGGTCTCGCTCAAGGCGGGCTGGTTCCCGGAGGGCATCGCGGCCAAGGCCATCGGCACCTGCGGGCACTACAATGTGACGCTCACCGGCAACCAGCTCTACGCGTGGCAGGACGGCGCGACACTGCAGGCGGCCCTTCGCGCCGAGCACGTCGCCAAGCACTGAGGGTGCTGACCGGGCACTGGTCCCGGATCAGCCGTCCTGACCAGGGAACGAACGGCCCGCCGGGCACCGGAAGGTGCGGGCGGGCCTTCGTCGTGCGCGTGCTGTGGATCGGCCGGTGGGCGGATCCGTCCCGGTGCACCCCTGCCGTCAACGCGTCCGAGGGGCTGCGATAGGACGGATCGCGAACGAACCCCACGTCACCGCGTCCGTTAGGAGAGCCATGCCCGGCCCGACCGTCGGTCCCACCGACGACACGTCGACCGATCCAGCCCAAGCCCCGGCCCCGGCGTCCGGCAGGTCGGCAGCCGCCGGCCGGGCCACCGTCGTCGTCCTCGGCGGCCTCACCGCGCTCGGCCCGCTCACCACCGACCTCTACCTGCCCGGCCTGCCCGCGATCGCCGACGACCTGGTCGCCGAACCGGCGGCCGTCCAGCTCACCCTCACCTTCTCGATGGTCGGGGTGGCGGCCGGGCAACTGCTCTTCGGGCCGCTCAGCGACCGCTTCGGGCGCCGGCCGCCACTGCTCGCCGGGCTGGTCGTCTACACCCTGTCCAGCGTGGTGTGCGTGTTCGCGCCGAACCTGGCGGTGCTGATCGCGGCCCGCTTCGTCCAGGGCGCGGCCGGGTCGGCCGGACTGGTCATCGGAAGGGCCGTCGCCCGGGACCGCTTCCAGGGCGTGGCGATGCTGCGCTTCCTCGCCTCGATCGCGCTGATCTCCGGGCTGGCACCGATCCTCGCCCCGATCATCGGGGCGCAGCTGATGCGCTTCACCTCCTGGCGCGGCACCTTCGGGGCGCTGACGGCGCTCGGACTGCTGCTCACCCTGGCCGCGTTCGGCGCGCTGCGCGAGAGCCTGCCGCCGCAGGCCCGGGACGGCGGTGGGGTCGCCGCGACGCTGCGCACGATGGCGCGGCTGCTGCGCCACCTGCCCTTCCTGGGGCTGGCGTTGACCAGCTCGCTGGCGTTCGGCGCGCTGTTCGGGTACATCAGCGGGTCTTCGACGGTCCTCCAGCACGTCTACCAGGTGTCGCCGCAGACCTACAGCCTGCTGTTCGGGCTGAACTCGCTCTCCATCGTGGTGATGACCCAGCTGAACGGGCGGGTGCTGGCGCCGCGCTTCGCCGCGAGGTCGCTGATGCTGGCCGGGCTCGGGACGGCGGTCGCGGCCGGGGTGGCGCTGGTGCTGCTGACCGCGGTGTGGGACTTCGGGTTGGCCGGGTTCTGCCCGCCGCTGTTCGTGCTGATGGGCAGCCTCGGGGTGGTGCTGCCGAACACGGCGGCGCAGGCGCTGAGCCTGGTGGAGCCGCAGGCGGCCGGGACGGCCTCGGCGCTGTTGGGGACGGGCAACTTCCTGTGCGGCGCGGTGGTCGCGCCGTTGAGCAGCCTCGGCGGGCGGCCGTCGGCGACCCTGCTGGCGCTGGTGGTGCTGGGCTGCGGTGTGCTGGCGCTGGCGACGTACGCGACGCTGTGCCGGCCTGGGCAGCTGCGGGAGGGGGCGGAGGGGTCTGAGCGGGCCCGAGTGGGCCCGGACAGATGACAACAAACGGATAACAGCTGACAGATGTTGAAATCTGTCAGCTGTTATCCGTTATCTGTTACTTGTCAGCTGTCAGCTGTCAGCTGCCGTCTGCCGCCCGTCGCTCAGGAGATCGAGAAGTCGTCCCCGTACACGCTGCCCTGCCCGTACCAGCCGTGCAGGTACACCGTGACGCTGCCGGAGGCGTCGGTGGTGAAGGGGACGGAGAGCTTGGTCCAGCCCGAGGAGATGGTCCAGGTGCTGGCGTTGGCGCCACCGCTGACACCCAGGTAGGCGTAGTTGCCCTGCACCCAACCGCTCAGCGTGTAGCTGGTGTTGGGCTTGAGCGTCACGGTCTGGGTGCAGTCGCCGGTCTGGCTCGCGGAGGCCGCGGCCTGCAGCGCGTACGAGCCGGAGTGGACCGGCGTGGTCACGATGCCGCCGCCGCTCTGGCAGGTCCAGGGGGCCACCTTGCCGGTCTCCAGGTCACCGTTGACCAGGCCGGTCGACGGGGCCGTGCCGGTGACGGTCAGCGAGTAGGTCGCCGTGTGGCTGCCGGAGGGCGCGGTGGCCGTCACGGTCAGCGGGTAGGTGCCCGCCGCCGCGGCCGAGGTGGTGGCGATGTTCAGGGTGGCGCTGTTGCCGGCGGTGACGCTACCGGGGGTGACGGTGGCGGTGACGCCGGTCGGGGCGCCGCCGACCGAGAGGTTGACGCTCTGCGCCGAGCCCGCCGTGACCGCCGTGGCGATCGCCGCCGAGGCGGACGAACCGGCCGCGACGGTACCGGAGTTCGGGTTCACCGCGACCGAGAAGTCGTTGCCCGGCTGGTTGCCCGTGACGGTCAGCGTGAAGACGCCGGTGTGGCTGCCGGAGGCCGCGCTGCCGGTGACCGTCAGCGGGTAACTCCCGGGCACCACCGACGAGGTGGTGGTGACGTTCAGGGTGGCGCTGTTGCCGGCGGTGACGCTGCCGGGGGTGACGGTGGCGGTGACGCCGGTCGGGGCGCCGCTGACCGAGAGGCTGACGCTCTGCGCCGAGCCCGCCGTGACCGCTGTCGCGATTGCCGCCGAGGCGGACGAACCAGCCTTTACGGTGGCGGAGTTGGGGTTCACCGCGACCGAGAAGTCGTTGGTCACCGTCGAGCCGCTGGTGAAGGGCGCGAAGATGTGGGTGAAGTCCCAGGTGCCCTGGTTGATCCCGGAGCAGGAGTCGTCCCCGCCCTTGCCCGGGCAGCCGCCGTTGTCGCGCTGGAGTGCCCAGAAGGACAGCGTGTTGATGCCCTTGGACACCGCCCAGTTGTACACGGTGGTGGCGTTGGCGACCGTGAAGGTCTCGGCGGCGCCGAAGTCGTCGATGCCGGGCATCTCGGTGATCCCGATCGAACCCCACAGCTGGGTGGGGGACTTGGTCGGGTAGAGCTGGGCCAGCTGGTTGTACAGGCCCTGCGCCGAGGTCTGGGTGTCCGCCGCCATGTCGTGGGTGGCGTTGTCGTAGTAGTCGAAGGTCATCATGTTGACGACGTCGATCCGCGCCTTGTTGCTGACGGCGTTGCGCAGTACCGCGAGGCCGTTGTCGGCCAGCCCGCCGGTGGTGGTCGGCAGCGTGTAGGAGAACTGGATGCTGCGCCCGTTGGCGGCGGCCCAGTCCTGCACGACCTTGATCGCCTTGTTGCGGCGGTCGATGCCGGCCGTGTTGGTCAGCGAGTTGTCCTCGATGTCGAGGTCGATCCGGCTGATGTCGTAGGTGGTGATCAGGTTCTCGTAGGCGGTCGCGATCTGGTTGACGTCGGTGCAGCTGTCCGCCAGTTCGGTGCCGGTGTTGTCGGCGGTGTAGCCGCCGAAGGAGGGGATCACGTCCCCGCCGTTGGCGCGGATGGTGGCGATGTCGGCGCCGAAGGTGGAGGAGGACACCGGCTTCGAGGTGTCGCCGTTCCAGTACGGGGTGCAGGAGCCCTTGGTGGCGGCCTGGAGGAAGGCCATCGTCAGGTACTTGGCGCCGGACTGGGCGGCCAGGGTGGCGGGGCTCTGACCGGTCCAGGACTCGAAGTAGGGCGCGAAGACCCGGGTGGGGAGCGGGGTGGCGGCCTGGGCGGAGCCCGTCCCGGCGGCGACCAGACCGGCCGAGGCGGCCAGTGTGACGCAGGCCGTCAGCGCGGCCCGGAGGGTTCTGCGAAGACGCATGGATTCTCCAACAGACGTGGTGGGGCAGGACGTTGGGGATGTGCGGGCCACGGCTCGTCCGGTGGTCGTGTGGGGTCGACCGCGCGGACGTGCGGAGCCGGAGGCGGGTGTGCGGGGGCGGGTGCAGGGGGCGTTCGATGCGGACACAAGGGCGTGCGGAGCCCACCGCCTCGGGTGGAGGCGGGAGGTGGTGCGGGAGGTGGTGCGAAGGTGCGCACGCCGTACGGAGCGGGGGTGGAGCGGAGCAGGGCAGGGCAGTGCCTCAGCCGCCGGTGGTCACACCCCCACAGTGCATCCCGGTCGGATCGACATGCTTATGTTTGGACTAGACCACTGGTCTGTCAAGAGACCTAACAGTTCGTCAGCGGACGGCCCCGGCCGCCGAAGGGCGGGGACGCCGATGGCCGCGCACCCGGCGGGCGGGGCGCGGCCACGGCTGCCCGGAGCTCAGGACACCGGGCGGTTCGGGGTGGTGCGGGGCGGCGTGGACGGCGTCAGCGCGCCGCCGGGCAGAGGGTGGAGCGCAGTGCGTCGTCGATCTTCGAGGCGGTGTCCGGTCCGAAGCCCTGCGGGTGCTCGGGCGAGGTGAAGTGCTGGTCGGCCAGTTGGGCCAGCTTCGCCTTGTCCTTGGGGAACTGGTACAGCGCCTGGCACTGCTTGCGGGCCTGTTCCACCGCCTGGTCGGGCTTGCCGCCGACGATCGCCGGGTCGATCGCGTTCAGTGCGGCGACCACCTTGCCGGTCAGGTCGGCGTCCGGCTTGGCGGGCAGGCCGGCGTCGGCCGGCGGTGCGGGCTTGGCCGGGGCCGAGCCGTCCGCGCCGGCCGTGGAGCCCGGGTCGGCGGGCGCGGACGGCGCGGCCGTGGTGGGTGCCGGGGTGCCTGTCGAGGCCGTGGCGTCGGCCGTTGCGTCAGCGGTGGCGGCGACGGTGGGGGAGCCGGCCGCGACGGTGGCCTTGGCCGAGCTCGAGCCGGAGCCCGATCCCGAGCTCGAACCGGAGCTGGAGCAGGCAGCGAGGCTCACCGCGGCGAGTGCCGTGAGGGAGGCGGCGAGGAGACGAGTGCGCATGGCGCCACACTGTCATGTTCGCGGCGTAGAAGGGAAGGTCCCGTGGGGCCGCCCCGAACGGCCCGGGAACGGCGAACGGCGGCCCCGGAGGGAAACCCTCCGCGCCGCCGTCCGCTGCCGTCGATCCCCGGGCCGGGCCAGGTCGAGCCGAGCCGGGTCCAGCCGGGTCCAGCCGGGTCAGGACCGGGTCGGACCGTCAGCCGAGCCCGTTGCTCTTCAGCCAGTCCTTGGCCACCGCCGACGGGTCCTCCTTGTCGACCGAGACCCGCTTCATCAGCGCCGTCAGCCCGGCCGTGTCGAGCTTGGCCGACACCGCGTTGAGCGCCGCCGTCGCGTTGGCGTCCACGCCGGCCTTGTTGATCAGCGGGGTGACGTTCTGCGCGCCGAAGACGTTCTTCGGGTCGCTCAGCGGCACCAGCTTGTACTGGACGATCTTCGGGTCGGTGGTGAACACGTTGCCGACCTGGATGTTGCCGTCCTTGAGCGCGTTCGCGGTGGTGTCGGCGGTTGGCTTCCACTCCTTGAAGGTCAGCCCGTAGACGTCCTTGAACTGCTGCTCGCGGCGGGTCTTGAACTCCGGCGGGCCGCCGATGGTGAACTCGCCGGCCTTGGCCGCGAGGTCCGCGATGCTCTTGAGGCTGTACTTGTCGGCGGTCTCCTGGGTGACGCTGAGCGAGTCCTTGTCCTCCGCGGGGGAGGAGTCGAGGATCGCCAGCGAGGCGGGCAGTGCCTTGGTCAGCGCCGCGTTCACGTCCGGGGTGGTGACGGCGGTGTTCTTGGCGTCCAGGTAGGCGAGCAGCGCGCCGTTGTACTCGGGCAGGACGGTCAGGTTGCCGCTCTGCAGCTGCCCGTAGAGCACCTCGCGGCTGCCGATGTTGAACTTCTCCTGGACCTTGACGCCCTTGGCCTTGAGGGCCTGGGAGTAGATCGAGCCGAGCAGCACGTTCTCGGGGAAGTTCGCCGAGCCGACCACCACGGTCCCGCCGGAACCGCCCGCACCGCCGGACCCGCCCGAGGCGGCACCGCTGCCGGAGGCCGTGGCGCCGGCGGAGGCGCTCGACCCGCCGCCGAGCGGGTCGCCGCTGCCCGATGAGCCGCAGGCGGTGGCGCCCAGGGCGAGTGCGGCGAGAGTGCCGAGGAGCACGGCGCGGCGGCTTCCCTTGAATGTCGACATGGTGACAGTTGTCCTTCCGGAGCGGATGGGAGGGAGAAGAGGGAGGGGCCTCAGCGGGTCCGGCGCTGGGCGCGCACCCCGGGCGGGAGCGCGAACCGGGCGAGCAGGGCGAAGAACAGTTGGGCGCCGACCGCGAGCAGCACCACCAGCAGCGCGCCGCCCACGGTCACCGCGTACTGCCGGGTGGCCAGCCCGTCGATGACGTAGCGGCCGAGGCCGCCCAGCCCGACGTAGGCGGCCACCGTGGCGGTCGCGATCACCTGGACGGTCGCGGTCCGGAAGCCCGCCAGCAGGGTCGGCGCGGCGGAGGGCAGGCAGACCTGGAACAGCACCTGCGGGTGGGTGAGGCCGATCCCGCGCGCGGCGTCCCGGACGTCCGGGTCGGTGCCGCGCACCCCCTCGACGGCCGCCACCAGCAGCGGCGGTGCCGCCAGGGCGACCAGCGGGAACAGGACGGCGGTGTCGCCGACCCCGGCGAGCAGCACCGCGAGCGTGACCAGGCCCAGGGTCGGCAGGGCGCGGGCGGCCCCCGCCAGCGCGGTGACCACCGTGACCCCGCGCCCGGTATAGCCGATCAGCAGCCCGAGCGGGACGGCCAGCAGTGCCGCGAAGAGCAGGGCCTCGCCGGAGAGCAGCAGGTGCTCGGAGACCCGGTGCACGATCGAGTCCGGACCGCTGCGGCGGTCCGGGGCGGAGAAGAAGTCGCTCAGCCAGTTCAGCCAGTTCACGAGCCCGCCCCCTGCTCCCGGACGGCCCACGGCGCGAGCAGCCGGCGGGCGGCCACCAGCAGCAGGTCGACGGCCAGCGCCAGCACGGCGATCAGCACGATCCCAGCCACGATCGGGGTCGGGAAGGTCCGCTGGAAGCCGTCGATGAACAGGTAGCCCAGCCCACCGCGGCCGATCAGCGCGCCGACGCTGGCCAGCGAGATGCTGGACACCGCCGCGACCCGCAGCCCGGCGATCAGGTACGGCACGGCGGCGGGCAGTTCGACGGCGGTCAGCCGGTGCCAGGGCCCGTACCCCATCGCGGTGGCGGCCTGCCGGACGGAGTCCGGGACGGCGCGCAGCCCGTCCACCGTGGTCGGCAGCAGGACGGCGAGGGCGTAGAAGGTGAGCGGGATCATCACGGTCGCCTGGGTGGCGAGCCCGGTGTACGGGATCAGCACCACGAAGACGGCCAGCGAGGGCAGCGCGTAGACGATGTTGAAGACGGCGGACAGCGGCTGGTACAGCCGGGGGAAGCGGGCGCAGGCCAGGCCGAGCGGGACCGCCAGCAGCAGGCCGATGAGCACCGGGACCAGGGCGATCACGGCGTGGTCGGCGAGCAGGTTGCCGAGGTAGCCGACGTGGTCGCCGATCCAGTACCAGCGGACGATCGGTTCATCGTCCACCGTCGGCTCCGTCCGCCGGGGTCTGCGCGGGTGGCTGCGGGAGCGCTTCGTCCGCCGCGTCCGCCGCGTCCGCTTCGTTCGCCGGGACCTCCGGGTCCGCCTTGGTGAGGGCGACCGGCGTGAGGGCCGGTGTGGGGGCGATCGGCGTGAGCGCGGCCAGGACGGCCTCCCGGCCCGCGGTGCCGACCGCCCGGCCGTCGGCGTCCAGCGCGACCGCGACCCCGGCGGGGGAGAGCACGGCGGCGTCCAGCGCGGCGCGCAGGGTGTCGGTGTCCGGGCGGTAGCCGGCGACCGGCTGCAGCTCGGTGGCACCGGCGGCGCGGTCGATCCAGCCGATCGGGCGGCGCTCGTCGTCCAGGGCCAACTCCCAGCCCCCGTGGCCGGGTCCGTCCTCGATCGGGCGGAGCTCGACGGCCTTCGCGGGCCGCAGGCCCAGGCCGCGCAGGCCCCGGTCGCGGCCGAGGAAGGCGGCCACGCCGTCGTCCGCGGGGGCGGTGAGCAGGGTGTGCGGGTCGGCCAGCTGGGCGATCCGGCCGTGCTCGCGCAGCACCACGACCTGGTCGCCGAGCCGCACGGCCTCCTCGATGTCATGGGTGACGAACAGCACGGTCTTGTGCAGCTCGGACTGCAGGCGCAGCAGCTCCTCCTGGAGCCCGGCCCGCACCACCGGGTCGACGGCGCTGAACGGTTCGTCCATCAGCAGGACCGGCGGGTCGGCGGCCAGCGCCCGTGCCACGCCGACCCGCTGCTGCTGGCCGCCGGAGAGCTGGAACGGGTAGCGCTTGGCGGTCTCGGGGGCGAGGCCGACCAGTTCGAGCAGTTCGGCGGCCCGGGCCCGGGCCTTCTTGCGGTCCCAACCGAGCAGGTAGGGGACGGTGGCGATGTTGTCGATTACCTTGCGGTGCGGGAACAGCCCCGCCTGCTGGATCACGTACCCGATGCCTCGGCGCAGCTTGGCGGGTTCCAGTTCGGCGACGTCGGTGCCGTCCAGCAGCACCCGGCCCGAGGTGGGCTCGACCATCCGGTTGACCATGCGCAGCAGGGTGGTCTTGCCGCACCCGGAGGGCCCGACCAGGACGGTTATCCGACCGGTCGGGACTTCCAGGTCCAGTCCCTCGACCGCGATGGTGCCGTCTGGGTGGCGCTTGCCGGCGCCCTCGAATCTGATCACGGAGTGTTTCCTCGTCAGGGCGCCCCGGGGAGGCGGCGCCTGTGTCGGTCGGTCTTTCGGGTCGTTCGGTTGGCGGCGGTCGCACCGCCCGGGCGTTCTTCCGCCCGCCTGGCTGCCCAGCTTCGGACCGGCGGAAACTCTGATCAGACTATGACCTGCATCATCTCCTGTCCCTGATTTACCGCCCGGCACGTGGCGTGACTCCCGGCCCGGCGGCCCGCCGGCCCGGGAGGTGACCCGGGCTCAGCCGCCCGGGAACACCCCATGTGACCTCGGGTTCAGTCGCCCGGACGGGTCGGCAGCCCGGACGCCGCCCAGCCGACGAAACCGCCGTCGAGATCCGTCGCCCGGTGCAGCCCGAGCTCGCGCAGCGAGGCCGCGGCCAGACTGGAGGCGTAGCCCTCGGAGCAGACCACGATCACCTCGACGTCGTAGCCCGAGGCCTCGGGGATCCGGTGACTGCCCGTAGGGTCGAGCCGCCACTCCAGCACGTTGCGCTCGATCACCAGCGCGCCGGGGATCCCGCCCTCGGCGGCCCGCTGCGCCACCGGACGGATGTCCACCAGCAGCGCGCCGTCCAGCTGGGCCTGGTACGCCTCCCGGGCGCGCGGGCGGTGGACGCCCTCGCGGGCCCGCTCCACCAGGTCGTCGATCGTGGTCACCATTGCTCCGGTCCTTCCTCAGAGGTGCGGACGAGCCCGCCGGCCCGCAGGTCGTAGTGCGCCATCGAGCTCAGCGGGGGCGAGTAGGCGTGCAGGGTGACCGCCGGGCCCGAGGCGGTGTTGCGCACGTCGTGCACGTACTCCGGGCCGAAGGCGCGGGCGGTGCCGGCCGGGACCCTGCGGATCAGCAGGCCCTGGTCGGGGCCGCCGAGGGACAGCTCCTCCAGCTCGCCGAGTGCGACGGTGAACGCGCCGCGCGAACCGCCGTGGTCGTGGAAGCCGGTCGACTGGCCGGGCAGCCAGCTGATCAGCCAGACCTCGTGGTCGTCGTCGGCGACCAGCCGCTGGTACCAGCGCTCCTCGGTGGAGAGCCGGACCAGGTGGATCCACTGGTCGGGCCGCTCGGCGAGCTCGCGGACCACGGTCCGCAGGGTGCTCGGGCTGAGCGGGGGCTGTGCGGGGTCGGCGGCGGGGCCGGTCGTGGGGCCGGTGACCGGGGCGGTGGTGGCGCCCGTGGCGGGGCCGGCGGCCGGTGGTTGCTCGGGGCGGCGGGTCGGGGTCTCGGTTGCGAGGTCCAGGCTCATGAGGCGTCCTCGGGTGCGGCGGGAACGTCGGGAGGGGCGCTCGGATCCGGCGGCGGGGCCGCGGGCTGCGGGCCGCGGGCCGGCGGAGCGGCCCGTGCTCGGCCGGGCACGGCACGGGCGGTGCCGCCGGGCGGGCGGGTTTCAGGACTGCGGGTACGGGTGCGCGGTGCGGGTCCTGGCAGTGGTCACAGGGCGGAACCGGCGAAGTGGAACAGGGTCAACAGGCACAGATGGAACTCGCCTGGCGTCGCAGATCGACGTGCAGGCGGCAAACCAGAGTGGTGCCGGAGTCCATGCCCCGGATCTTTTCCGAGCCGGTCGCACGAAGTCAAGCCGGGGCGCCCGTTCGTTGCGGCCTGTTGCGCCCCGTGAACGGGCGGCCCGACGCCCCGGCCGGGGAGCCGGCTCAGCGCGCTGCGCAGCCTGCTGCCCGGCTCCCTGCCTGGCTCCCTGCTCAGCTCCCTGCTCAGCTCCCGGTCCGGTCCTCGGCGGGCCGCTCGGGTGCTGTGGGCTCTTCGCCCCGCGGCTGCGCGGGCACGGGTGCGGGTGTCGCGGTGGCCGCCGCAGCGGCGGACAGCGCCCGTTCGATCACCGGGCCGGCCTGCTCGCCCAGGTAGCGGCCGAGCGTCTGGTAGGCGTCGAACTGCTGGTGGTCGAACCACTGGTCGCTGGTGCCGTCGTTCGGGAAGGCCGGGTGGGTCACCGCGTAGGACTGCAGCTCGTACGGCATGTCGGCGGTCAGCACCGCCTGGAGGACGATCAGCGTGCCGTGCCGTTCGGAGTCGGGCTCGCCGTCGATGGCCGGGTAGCGGACGTCCCCGGTGATCACGCCCCGGGCCGAGAGCCGTTCGGAGAGCTGGGCCGCCAGCCCGCGCAGGGGCGTGCCGCCGTCGGCGTCGGTCCCGTCGGCACCGGCCCCGTCGTGGTCGCTGCCGGGGTCGCTGCCGTGGCCCCCGTCGGGGGTGCGGCCGGTGGTGGCGCTGCCCGGGATCAGCAGCTCCGGTCGGTGCAGGGTGATGACGACGCCGAGCTCCTCGCGGGCCAGGGTGATGGCGGCGGCCAGGTTGGCGGCGTAGCCGGAGTCCCCGCTGGCGTCGATGCTCACTGCCGTCTGGACCCGGTGCCGTAGCAGTTCGACCAGCCCGAGGTTCTCGTAGTGCCCGCCGTCGGTGGTGAGCAGGAAGCGGTCGTCCGCCGGGAACCGGCCGGTCAGTTCGCGGAGCTGGTAGGGCAGTCGGCGTACGGCGGGCTCCCCGGCGCGGCGCCAGTCGGGCGTGCCGGACCAGGCCGGGCCGAGCTCCGCCGGGTTGGGCAGCCACGTCCCGAGCCGGGCGTTGGTGACCGCGAACAGGCCCTGGTAGACCCGGGACTGGCGGCCCATCGCGGAGGAGAAGGCGGCGCCGGAGACGGCCATCGCGGACTGCACGGTGAGGTCGCGGGCGATGTGCCGACGAGTCCGCCGCTCCAGCAGGTCGGTGCGCGCGTAGCCGACGTCCGGGCCGCCCACGTAGTCGTACGAGAGGGAGAAGGAGACCGCCCGACGGCCGGGCGGCGTACGGGAGTTGCCCGACAGGTTGGCCGCCGCCGAGAAGATCACCTGGGGGAAGTCGGGGTGCCGGGCGCCGTAGTGGCTCAGCCAGGTCTGCTCCCGGTAGAAGTCGTACCGGCGGGCGAGCGAGCGGCCGCCCTCGGTGGCCCGGCGGACGGCGAAGGCCGAGGCCAGGCGCAGCCGGTAGAACGGGTGCAGGCTCATCCAGGTCTGGTCGAGGTTGAGACCGACGGCGCCGAGCACCAGCGGCAGCAGCACCTGGACGGCCGTCGGCCAGGCGTACCCGGTGGCGATCGCCCAGCCGAGGGCCAGCAGCGCACCGGCCGTCAGGGTGCCGAGGGCGGCCCAGACCACCAGGTACTGCGGGAGGTTGGCGGTCAGCCCGCCGCCGATCCGGCCGGCGCCGCGCAGCGCCCCGGCGGCCGCGCGCACGCCGCTGCCGATCGCCCGGCGGTCGCGCCAGAGTATGCCGAGCAGCAGGGCGAGGTAGCTGAGCACCACGGTCAGGCTGAGCCCCGCGCCGGTCAGTCGCGGGCCGGCCGCCAGCGCCTGCTGGAGCCGGACCGCGCCCCAGGCCAGGCCCGGCACCGCCAGCACCCCGAGGGCCAGCAGCCCGGCCAGCGCGAGCGCGGCGTAGTTGAGCCGGCGCAGCGCGCGCGGCAGCAGCGCGTGCCAGCCGAGCGGTGGGAAGGCCAGCAGCCAGAGCAGCCAGCAGCAGGCCGCCGCGCCCAGTACCACGCCGAGGGCGGCCAGGGCGGGGGCGCGGAACTCCAACCCGCCCGGCACGGCGCCCGGGTGGCGCAGGCCGGCGGCGGCCAGGGCGTCCAGGTCGGTGACCGGGACGGCGTGGTAGAAGCGGCTGAGGCCGAGGCCGAGCACCAGCACGGCGGCCAGCAGCAGGGTGAGCGCCGAGAGCACGCCGCGCAGCAGCGTGCCGAGGGCGACCAGCCACTCGCCGGTGCCGTCGGCGATGTACTTGCTGTGGCGGCGGAGGTGGTCCTCCTCCGGGGAGCCGGGCTCCAGGACCGTGTCGGCCGTCAGGCCCGAGACGGCGCGGACCGGGCTGCCGGGGGCGGAGTCGCTGAGCGCGAGCTGCAGCGCGCCCACGGTGTACCCGCCGCCGGAGACGGAGACCAGGTAGCGGGCCCGTTTCAGCCACGGGCGCAGGGCCTGGAGCGCGCCGAGCGTGACGCAGGCCGAGCGGATGCCGCCGCCCGAGGCGCAGAAGCCCAGCTCGGCGGGCTCGCGGCCGGGCGGCACCCGGCCGGCGTCCCGCCAGTGGGCGTGGGCGCCGGGAGCGTCGGGTGGCGTCGCGGCCTCCGGTCGCCGGGAGTCGCGCGGCGGTTCGTGGGGTGGTTCGTGCGGTGGTTCGGACCGGGACGCGTGCCGGAGCCCGTGCCGGGGCCCGTGCAGCGGGCGGCCGTGCCGGGTGAGGACGGGCCAGGGCGGTATCAGCGCCGGGCGGTCCGGGTCGGCGTCGTCACCCGGCTTCACCGCCGTGGCGCGCAACCCGCGGGCGGCCCTGGCGGCCGTCACCGCGAGCAGGGCCGCGGCCGCCACCCCGGCGGGCAGGAGCAGCAGCCGGCTGACGGTGGTGAGCGCCGCCGCCACCGCGAAGGGGGTGTCGGAGTCGGCGTGGTCGAGCCCCAGGCGCAGCAGGACGTCGGCGGCGAGGTCGCAGCCGGCGGCGAGCAGCCCGGCGGCCCCGACCATCAGGGCCGGCCCGAGCCGGCGGCGCCGCCCGAGCACGTACCCGCCCAGCAGGGCCGCGGCCGTCAGCGTCAGCCCGTAGCCGGCGATCAGCCAGGGCTCGTCGCCCAGGGCGGCCCGGTACGCTCCGGAGCTCCCGCCGACCACCGCCTCGGCCGCCGCCCGGGAGCCGGCCAGGCGCAGGGCCGTCAGCCCGGCCCGCGGCACCTGCCCGGGGGCGAGGAGGAGGCCGGCGGCGAGCGGCAGCAGGGCACCGAGAGCGAGCAGCAGGCCGGCCCAGGCCGGCAGCGCGGGCGGCCGCCCCGCCGGCATGCCCGCCGTGCCCGACGTACCCGACGTGCGCTCCGCGCGCTCGTCCGTCGCTGTCATCAGTACCACCCCCCGTTCGGCCCCCGGCCGACCGTCGATCCCCGTGGCCGATCCCGCATCCGGCCCCGCACCCGATCGCCGGATGATCAGCTCATGATCACCGAAGTCGCCCCGTACGCGCGCCAGATGACGATCTGTCGCACCGTCAAGGCGCGTTTTACCCTGTCGTGGCCGATTCCGCACCCCCGGCGCCCGCTTTCACTCGAATGAGTAAGGAGGCCACCAATGGGGTAGATGAGCATTTCATCCCACCCATGGCCACCCGCGTGTCCGCGTAACAAGATCGCCCCGCAGGCGTTACCGCCGACGTATTGTCAGGCGACCGAAGCCCGGCCTACCGTCTACAGATCGCGCCTTCTACGCACGTAGACCCTTCCCGTAGACCCCCGCGGCCCCCGAGCGGAGCCGCGGGCGAGACCCGCCCCGTCAACCCTCAGACCGCGGGCCCGACCGCACGGCCGGGACGCGGAGTTGCGGAGGTACCCATGTCGCAGATCGTCCGTGCCGCGCTCGTCCAGACCCGCTGGACCGGCGACCAGGAGAGCATGATCGCGCTCCACGAGCGGTACGCCCGCGAGGCCGCCGCCCAGGGCGCGAAGATCATCGGCTTCCAGGAGGTGTTCAACGCCCCGTACTTCTGTCAGGTCCAGGAACCCGAGCACTACCGCTGGGCCGAGGCCGTCCCCGACGGGCCGACCGTGCGCCGGATGCAGGACCTCGCCCGCGAACTGGGCATGGTGATCGTCGTACCGGTCTACGAGGAGGAGCAGACCGGCGTCTACTACAACACCGCCGCGGTGATCGACGCGGACGGCAGCTACCTCGGCAAGTACCGCAAGCACCACATCCCGCAGGTCAAGGGCTTCTGGGAGAAGTACTACTTCAAGCCCGGCAACCTCGGCTGGCCCGTCTTCGACACCGCCGTCGGCAAGGTCGGCGTCTACATCTGCTACGACCGGCACTTCCCCGAGGGCTGGCGCGCCCTGGGCCTGGCCGGCGCGCAGATCGTCTACAACCCCTCCGCCACCAGCCGCGGCCTGTCCGCCTACCTCTGGCAGCTCGAACAGCCCGCCGCCGCCGTCGCCAACGAGTACTTCGTCGCCGCCATCAACCGGGTCGGCACCGAGGAGTACGGCGACAACGACTTCTACGGCACCTCCTACTTCGTCGACCCGCGCGGCCAGTTCGTCGGCGAGGCCGCCTCCGACAAGGAGGAGGAACTGGTCGTCCGCGACCTCGACCTCGGCCTGATCGAACAGGTCCGCCAGCAGTGGGCGTTCTACCGCGACCGCCGGCCCGACGCCTACGGACCCCTCGCCGAGGCCTGAGGAGCAGCGCGATGACCACCCGTGACCCGCAGCAGCGCACCGTCGTCCGCGGCGGCCTCGTCATCACCGCCACCGACGAACTCCACGCCGACGTCCTGATCGAGGGCGAGCGCGTCGCCGCCCTGGCCGCCACCGGCAGCGCCGCCGCCGAGGCCTGGACCGCCGACACCGTCATCGACGCCACCGGCCACTACGTCATCCCGGGCGGCGTCGACGCCCACACCCACATGGAGCTGCCGTTCGGCGGCACCGCCGCCTCCGACACCTTCGAGACCGGCACCCGCGCCGCCGCCTGGGGCGGCACCACCACCGTCGTCGACTTCGCGGTCCAGCCCGTCGGCGGGGCGCTGCGCGAGGGCCTGGACGCCTGGCACGCCAAGGCCGAGGGCAACTGCGCGATCGACTACGCCTTCCACACCATCGTCTCGGACGTCAACGACGCCGTCCTCAAGGAGATGGACACGCTGGTCGACTCCGGCGAGTCCACCTCCTTCAAGCTCTTCATGGCCTACCCCGGCGTCTTCTACAGCGACGACGGCCGCATCCTGCGCGCCATGCAGCGCGGCGCGGCCAACGGCGGGCTGATCATGATGCACGCCGAGAACGGCATCGCCATCGACGTCCTGGTCGAACAGGCCCTCGCCGCCGGGCGGACCGCCCCCCGCTACCACGGCGAGGTCCGGCGCGAACTCCTGGAGGCCGAGGCCACCCACCGGGCGATCAAGCTCGCCCAGGTGGCCGGCAGTCCGCTCTACGTGGTGCACGTCTCCGCCGCCTCGGCGCTCGACGAACTCGCCCGGGCCCGCGACGCCGGGCTCCCCGTCTTCGGCGAGACCTGCCCCCAGTACCTCTTCCTCTCCACCGACAATCTCGCCGAGGAGGGCGCCGACGGCTTCGAGGGCGCCAAGTACGTGTGCAGCACGCCGCTCCGGCCGCGCGAGCACCAGGAGGCGCTCTGGCGCGGGCTGCGCACCAACGACCTCCAGGTGGTCTCCACCGACCACTGCCCGTTCTGCTACGTCGGGCAGAAGGAACTCGGCCGCGGCGACTTCTCGAAGATCCCCAACGGCCTCCCGGGCGTGGAGAACCGGATGGACCTGCTGCACCAGGCCGTCGTGGACGGACGGATCAGCCGGCGCCGCTGGATCGAGATCGCCTGCACCACCCCGGCCCGGATGTTCGGGCTGCACCCGCGCAAGGGCACCGTCGCGCCCGGCGCCGACGCCGACCTCGTCGTCTACGACCCCACCGCGGTGCAGACCGTCTCCGCCGCCACCCACCACATGAACGTGGACTACTCGGCCTACGAGGGCCGCCGACTCACCGGCCGGGCCCGGACGGTGCTCTCGCGCGGCACCGTCGTGCTGGACGACGGCCGCTGGCTCGGCCGGGCCGGACACGGCGCCTTCCTGCGCCGGGACACCTGCCAGTACCTGACCTGATCCCCTTCGCCTTCCTTTCGGTTCTCGTCCCCCCTTCCCTTCCCTGTCCTTCTCTTCGCTTCGCCTTCGTCTCGCCTTCGTCGCCCGGGGCCGCGCCGAGTGCGCCGGCCCCGGGCCGCCCTCCCACCCCTCTCCCGGAGCACCCCATGGACATCGGCCTCGTCCTCCAGACCGACCCGCCGGCCCGCCTGCTCATCGACCGGATGATCCGCGCCGAACAGGCCGGGTTCAGCCACGGCTGGACCTTCGACTCCTGCGTGCTGTGGCAGGAGCCCTTCGTCATCTACAGCCGCATCCTGGCCGAGACCGAGCGCCTCACCGTCGGCCCGATGGTCACCAACCCCTCCACCCGCACCTGGGAGGTCACCGCCTCCCTGTTCGCCACCCTCAACGACATGTACGGCAACCGGACGGTGTGCGGCATCGGCCGCGGCGACTCCGCCATGCGGGTCGCAGGCCGACGCCCCGCCACCCTCGACCGGCTCTCCCAAGCCATGCACGCCGTCAAGGAGTTGGCCGAGGGACGCACCGCCGAGGTGGACGGCACCGAGATGCACCTGCCGTGGGTCGGCCCCGGCGCCTCGCTGCCGATCTGGATGGGCGCGTACGGGCCCAAGGCACTAGCCCTGACCGGACGTCAGGCAGACGGCTTCATCCTCCAGTTGGCCGACCCCTACCTCACCGAGTACATGGTCAAGGCCGTCCGGGCGGCCGCCGTCGAGGCGGGACGGGACCCGGCCGACGTCACCATCTGCGTCGCCGCTCCCGCGTACGTCACCGCCGACGACTCGCCCGCCGCGCTCGCCCACGCCCGGGAGCAGTGCCGGTGGTTCGGCGGGATGGTCGGCAACCACGTCGCCGATCTGGTCAGCCACTACGGCGAACACTCCGACCTGGTACCCGACGCCCTCACCGAGTACATCAAGGACCGCCAGGGCTACGACTACAGCCACCACGGACGGGCCGGGAACCCCGACACGGCCTTCGTCCCGGACGCGATCGTCGACCGCTTCTGCCTGATCGGACCGGTCGAGGCCCAGCGCGCCCGACTCGCCGAACTCCGCTCGCTCGGCGTCGACCAGTTCGCCGTCTACGCCATGCACGACGCGGTCGAGGCCACCATCGACGCCTACGGGGCGGACGTCATCCCACACCTCTGAACCGCCGGCCTCGTGAGTTCGTGGCCCCCTGGGTCTGTGGCCCCTGAGCCTGTGATTCCTTGATCCTGCCCGTGGCAGAAGGGAGTTGCCCATGGCCGACACCGTGACCGGCGGCGGCGGACAGCGGCAGCATCCCGACGGCCGGGTCGAACTCGACCCGGCCGAAGGGGTGTTGCCTCCCAACGGCTTCACCAGTGACGACCTCCGGCCGGTCCCGGTGCGGCGGCGTACCTGGACCACCTACAACTTCCTCGCGCTCTGGGTCGGCATGGCCCACAACATCCCCTCCTGGACGCTGGCTTCGGGCCTGGTCGCGCTCGGGATGGACTGGAAGCAGGCGGTGCTGACCATCGCGCTCGCCAACCTGATCGTGCTCGCGCCGATGCTCCTCACCGGACACGCCGGGACGAAGTACGGCATCCCCTTCCCGGTGTTCGCGCGGGCCTCGTTCGGGCTGCGTGGCGCCAATCTGCCCGCGCTCATCCGGGCGACCGTCGCCTGCGCCTGGTTCGGCATCCAGACCTGGATCGGGGGTGAGGGGATCTTCCTGCTGGCGGGCCGGCTTCTCGGCGAATCCTGGCGGACCGCAACCGAGTTCGGCGGCTACCCGTGGACGCAGTGGGCCTCCTTCCTGCTGTTCTGGCTGATCGAGATGGTCATCATCGCCCGGGGGATGGAGGCGCTACGGCGCTTCGAGAACTGGGCGGCGCCGTTCGTCATCGTCGGCGCGCTCGCCCTGCTGGTCTGGATCGGCATGAAGGCGGGCGGGCTCGGCCCGTTGCTCGACCAGCCGTCGAAACTGGGCTGGGGCGGCGGGTTCTGGAAGGTCTTCTTCCCGTCGCTGATGGGGATGATCGGCTTCTGGTCCACGCTGGCGCTCAACATCCCCGACTTCACCCGCTTCGGCGGCAGTCAGCGGGCCCAGATCCGTGGCCAGGCCCTCGGTCTGCCGACGACGATGACGCTCTTCGCGCTGCTGTCGGTGCTGGTCACCTCGGGCTCCGCGGCGGTGTACGGCGAACCGGTGTGGGACCCGATCAAGCTCGCCGCGAAGATGGAGAGCCCGGTGGCGCTCCTGTTCGCGCTGCTGACGGTCCTGATCGCGACGCTGTCGGTGAACATCGCGGCCAACGTCGTCTCCCCGGCGTACGACCTGGCCAACCTGGTGCCCCGGTTCGTCAACTTCCGTACCGGGGCGCTGATCACCGGCGTGGTCGGGATCGCCATCTTCCCGTGGAGGCTGACCGCCGACCCGCACGTCTACATCTACGTCTGGCTGGGCGTGGTCGGCGGCCTGCTCGGGACGGTCGCCGGGGTGCTGATCGCCGACTACTGGCTGCTGCGCCGCACCCGGCTGCAACTCGCCGAGCTCTACCGGCCGTTCGGCGCCTACTGGTACGTGGGCGGATGGAACTGGCGGGCGGTCACCGCGCTGCTGGTCGGCGGTCTGCTGGCGGTCGGGGGGTCGTACTCGACGGTGGACGCGCACGGGGTGAAGCAGGGGCCGTTCCCGGTGGACGGCCTGGTCCCGCTCCTCCAGCCGCTGGCGGACTACGGGTGGGCGGTGGGGCTCGCGTCGTCGGCGGTGGTCTACCTGGTGCTGAGCGCGGGGCGAGGAGAGGGACGGGGTGGAACGGGTCGGGGGCAGGAGGAACAAGGAGCAGCGGGCGGGTGACAACTGGCGGGTGACAGATGTCAGCGAACGGATAACAGATAACAGATGACAGCGAACAGATTTCGAAATCTGTTCGCTGTCATCTGTTATCCGCCATCTGTCATTTGTCACCCGTCACCCGTCGCCTCCACCGCGGCCAGGACCTTGGCGGCGCCGTCCTCGGTGGCGAGGGCGGCTGCGACGGAGCGGGCGCGGGTGCGGTAGCGGGGGTCGTCCAGGGCCTGGCGGATGGAGGCGGCCAGGTGGGCGGGGGTCAGGGCGCGCAGGGGTACCGGGCCGGGGGAGACGCCGAGCGCGGTGAGCCGCGCGGACCAGAAGGGGGCGTCCAGCTGGGCGGGCACCGGGACGGTGGGGGTGCCGGAGCGGAGGGTGGCCGCCGTGGTGCCCGCGCCCGCGTGGTGGACGACGGCCGCGGTGCGCGGGAACAGCCAGTCGTGCGGGGTGTCGCCGATGGTCAGTACGGTCTCCGAGTCCTCGGCGGCCAGGCCGCTCCAGCCGGACTGCAGGAGGAGGCGCACCCGGGCGGCGCGGCCGGCGGCGAGGACGGTCGCGGTGAGTCGTTCGGGATCGGGCACGACCAGGCTGCCGAAGCCGACGAAGACCGGGGGCGGTCCGGCGGCCAGGAAGTCGAGCAGCCGCTGCGGGGGCTGCCAGCCCGCGGGTCCGGCGGGCCACCAGTACCCGGCCACGTCCAGTCGGGGGTGCCAGTCCGTCGGCCTGGGGACGACGCGCGGCGAGAAGCCGTGCAGGACGGGGTGGTCGCGTCGGGCCCGGGTGATGCCCAGTGGCGGCAGCCCGAGCCGGCGGCGCAGTCCGCGGACGGCCGGCACGAACAGTTGGTCGGTGGCCGCCTGGACGGCGTGGCCGGCGAGCAGGTTGCCGGGCCGTCCGAGCGAGCGTGCGCCGGTCACGGCCGGGGCGAACTCGCGGGTGGGGGAGAGCGGTTGGAGGTACAGCCCGATGGTGGGGATGCCGGCCGCCTCGGCCGCGACCTGGCCGAGCGCACTGGTGGTGCTGGTGGTGAGCAGCAGGTCGGCACCGAGCGCCGTCGCGTCCGCGATGCCGTCGCCGAGGGCGGGCATGAACCTCCGCCCCAGGCGCAGGAGTTGCAGGACGACGCCGGGCCCGCTGCCGGCCCGCAGCAGTCGCCGGCCCTCGGTGGAGGCGAGTTCGGCCCGCGGGTCGACGGGCAGCGGACGGAACTCCAGTCCAGCGGCCCGTACCGAGTCGGCGAAGGTGGCGTGGGTGGCGACGGCCACCTGATGTCCGGCCGCCTGCAGGCGGACGCCGAGCCCGGTGAAGGGTGCGACGTCGCCCCGGGAGCCGGCGGTGGCGATCAGGATGCGCATGGCCGCAGTATTTCGGCGGGTACGACCGGCCGGAAGGACGCCACGCGCGGACCGGTCGGCTCCGGGTGGCCGGATCCCGCCGTCGGCCGGGGTCGGCCGGAACCGCCTCGGTGGGTGTCGGCGTCCTCCGTGGCAGAGCGCGCGGGACGGGGCCGTCGCGCCACGGACGGGAGGGACGGGTTCGGATGAGCGTCGTCGCGTGGATCGTGCTGGGCCTGGTGGCCGGGGCCCTGGCCAAGCTGCTGCTGCCCGGGAGGGACCCGGGCGGTCTGATCGTGACCACCCTGATCGGGATCGCCGGCTCCTTCGTCGGCGGCTGGATCGCGTCGCACTTCCTGCACCGGTCGATCACGGCGCGCTTCTTCGACGGGCCGACCTGGGTGTCGGCGATCGGCGGCGCGTTGGTGCTGCTGATCGCCTACCGGCTGCTGTTCGGCAACTCGCGCCGCTGACGGACGAGCGCGGCGGGGTCTCGTCACACCGATGACGCAAGGGGCGGCGGATGAGCTGGATGGAGTGGATCGTGCTCGGCCTGGTGTCGGGGACGCTGGCCAGGATGGCGATGTCGAGGGGGGAGCGCGGTCTGATCGGCAGCACCTTGATCGGGATCACCGGCTCCTACATCGGCACCTGGATCGTCCTGCACTGGATGCACGGGACGGTGAGGGTGGGCCTCCTCGACGTCACGACCTGGGTGTCGGCGATCGGCGGGGCGATGGTCCTGCTCATCGGCTACCGGGTGCTCCGCTTCCTTGCCCGGCGTTGACCGCCCGGCGGTGACTGCCTGGCGGTGACTGCCCGGCGTTGACCGCCCGGAGCTGACTGCCCGGCGCCTCCGGCGTTCCGGCTACCGGTCGGCGGCCCACTCCGGCAGCTCCTCGCAGGCCGCGAGCCAGTCGGCCGGTACGTCCGCTAGCCCGGTGCGGGCGGCCACCACGCCGGCGGCGATGGCGCAGGTGGTGTCCATGTCGCCCCAGCCCTCCAGGGTGTGCCAGATCGCGTCGGGCAGTGAGTCCAGGTGCCCGGCGGCGGACCAGAGGGCGAAGGGGACGGTGTCCGGGGCGGAGATCATCAGCCCCGAGCCCAGCACGTTGGCGGCGTGCCGGACGCTGGTGTGCTCCGGCAGCCGGGCGGCGATCCGCAGGCCGGAGCGGACGTCGCTCTCCGGCAGCCGGTCGGCGACCTCGGTGAGGAGCTCGGTCCGACCGGGCGCCCGGTGGCCCCGGCTGCGGACGGCGAGCGCCGCGGCGAGTGCCACCGCCACCGCCCCGGTGACCGCCTCGGGGTGGAAGTGGGTGGTGAGCGCCTGGAGTTCGGCCTGCCGGGCGACCTCGTCGAGGTCCTCGGCGAACCCGGCGCCCAGCGGGGCGACCCGCATCGCGGCGCCGTTCCCGTACGAGCCCTGGCCCTCGAACTGGCCCGAGGTGATGGCGAGCCAGTTCCCGCCGGCGCCGATCCCGCGCAGCACCCGGTGCATCGACGGGCCGTACTTGCGCTGGTACTCGCGGGCGTACTCGGCCGCGAACCCGGCGGCCAGCGCGTCCTGCCGGACCTCGCCGTGGGCGGCGAGGTGGCGGACCAGGACGAGGGCCATCGCCGTGTCGTCGGTCCAGTGCCAGGGCGCCGGGCGGACCAGGCGATCCGCCAGGGCGGCGGGTGCCTCGTCCACCGGGACGGAGAACCACCGGTCACCGAAGGCGTCGCCGAGCGCGAGCCCCCGCAGGCTGTCCAGGACGGGACCGGCCGCACGCATGTCATCCTCCGAGTGAGATCAACTGGGTGCGACAGTCTGCCTGAAAGGGTGAGGCGCCGACGACCGGATTTCGCTCCGGCCGCCGACGCCTCACCGCCCTCGCACGGGACGGGCTCCGCTCGGGGCGCGCTCCGCACGAGGACGGGCCCCGCTCAGAACTCCGTCGGCTCGGGGACCAGCTCGGCGGGCCTGCCCTTCAAGCCGCTGAGCACGAGCTTCCAGACCGCCGCGAAGCGCTCGTCCGCGGTCGGCTCGGACCAGGTGTGGGCGAAGACCGGGTTGTGGAAGGGGGCCGTGGCGTCGAAGACCGCGCGAGCGGTGGAGGGGACGTGGGCGAGCTGGAACTCCTTGGCGTCCATGCCGTCGTGGACGATCTGGGCGATCTGCTTGACCAGGGTCTCGACGTGCGCGTCGACGACCGTGCTGTTCTCCTCGGCCAGCACCAGGTAGGTGGCGAACAGCTCCGGGTCGTCCAGTGCCTTCTTCCGCTTGGCCCCGAACAGCGTGGTCAGCCAGCGCTGGAGGCGCTCGACGGCGCCGCCGGCGTCGTTCGCGACCATCTCCAGGTCGTAGTGCGCCTGGTTCAGCCAGCGCTGGGTGACCGCCTCCCGCAGCGCCGCCTTGCTGGGGAAGTGGCGGTAGACGCTGCTGTGGCTGACGCCGAGTTCCCGGGCGACGTCCACGACGGTGGCCTTGGCCGGGCCGAACCGCCGGAGGGCTTCCTCCGCCGCGATCAGGATCTGCTCGGCGGTGAGTGCGGTGTCCGTGGTCACGGGGCCGTCCTTAGGGTCGTGCGGTCGGGTGGTGCGGAGGGTTCTCGCCGGTCAGCGCGGGCTCGGTCAGCGCTCGCTGTCCAGGCGCGCCATCTGCGCGGCAGCGTACCGGTCGCCGGCCGCGGCCCCGGCGGGGACGGCGGCCTCGATGGCGGCCAGGTCGGCGGGGGTGAGGGTGACGTCCAGCGAGCCGAGCGCCTCGGTCAGCCGGTCGCGACGGCGGGCGCCGACCAGCGTGACGACGTCCTCGCCGCGCGAGGCCACCCAGGCGATGGCGATCTGGGCGACGCGGGCGCCCTTGGCGTCGGCGACCGCGCGCAGCGCCTCGACCAGGGCGAGGTTGTGGGTCAGGTTGTCGCCCTGGAAGCGGGGGCTGGCGGTGCGGAAGTCGGTGCCGGCGAGCGAGCGGTCCGGGTTCCAGTGGCCGCTGAGCAGGCCGCGGGAGAGCACGCCGTACGCGGTGATGCCGATCCCGAGTTCGCGGGCGGTGGGCAGGACGGCCGCCTCGATGGAGCGGCTGAGCAGCGAGTACTCGATCTGCAGGTCGCTGATCGGGTGGACGGCGGCGGCGCGGCGCAGGGTGTCGGCGCCGACCTCGGACAGGCCGATGTGGCGGACGTAGCCGTCCTTCACCAGGTCCGCGATGGCGCCGACGGTCTCCTCGATCGGGACCTTGGGGTCGAGCCGGGCGGGGCGGTAGACGTCGATGTGGTCGGTGCGCAGCCGGCGCAGGGTGTACGTCAGCGCGGTCTTGGTGGCGGCCGGGCTGGTGTCGTAGCCGAGCCACTGGCCGTCGGGGCCGCGCTGGGCGCCGAACTTCACGCTGATCTGGACGCTGTCGCGGTCGCGGCCGCGCAGGGCCTCGTGGATCAGCAGCTCGTTGTGGCCCATGCCGTAGAAGTCGCCGGTGTCGAGGAGGGTGATCCCGGCGTCCAGGGCGGCGTGGATGGTGGCGATGCTCTCGGCCTCGTCGGCCGGGCCGTAGAGGTCGGACATGCCCATGCAGCCGAGGCCGAGGGCGGAGGTGACGGGGCCGGAGGTGCCGAGGGGGCGCTGGGCGGGGCGGGTGGTCGAGGCCATGGGAGCTCCAGGGGCGGGTGCGGCGCCGGAGGGCGGGGGCAGTGTGACCCGGATCTCACTATGGCACGACAGCGAACAGATTTCAAAATCTGTTCGCTGTCTTTTGTCATTTGTTCGTGGCGATATGCCCGCTAGGAGTTGCGCCGCGAAGAGTTGCGCCGCGAAGAGTCGCGCCGCGAGGAGTCACGCCGCCTGGAGTCAGGAGTACGGCCCCGGCGAGCGCAGCAGGTGGGCCCGGGCGGGCGGCAGATTGCGCCACACCGTGCGCTCGCCCAGTCCGTACGTCGCCTCGAACCGCCGCAGCAGCCGCACCACCGCCCGGTGGCGGGCGCCCCGACGGGGGCCCGAGGTGAGGGTGCGGGCCGTCGTGGTGCCGAGGTACCCGAAGTAGGTCAGCTCGCCGCCCGGGGCCAGCAGGCGCAGGTAGAGGTCGAGGATGCGCCGGACCAGGGCCGGCTCGAAGTTGGTGAACGGCAGCCCGGACACGATCACGTCGTACCGCTCGTCCGCGGCCCCCGTCGGCGCGGCCGCCTCCGGCAGCTCCTCCACCCGGCAGGTCGACAGTCGCAGCCCCACCCCCGGCCGGCGCGCGGCCAGGACCGGGTCCTCCCGCAGCCGGTCGGCGAACCGCGGGTTCGCCTCGACCACGTGCAGCCGGTCGCCGGGGCGCAGCACCTGGGCCAGCCGGCGGGTCACCACGCCCGTGCCGGCGCCGACCTCCAGCACCGAGATCGGCCGGTTCGGACGGCTGGTGGCCGGCACCACCAGGGCGTTCACCAGCGCCGGTCCGCTCGGCGCCAGCGCGCCGGTGTCGTGGAAGGTGCGCAGGGCCTCGGCGAGGAACAGCAGGCGGTCCCCGCCGTACGGAGAGCCGTGCGTGCTGGGCGCGGCCTGCCCGGCTTGCGTGCTGTGCGTGTCGTGCGTTTCGTGCGCGCTGTGCTGGTCGTGCACGCCCTGCCGGTCGTGCGTTTCGGCTGAACTGTGCTGCTGCGGAGGGGAGTCGGGGCTCGGGTGGAGCTGTTCGGTCGTCATGTCGACGACGCTAGGGAGCGCGGGAACGCCGCGGATCGGCCGGTGAGCGGCGCCGACCCCCGACGAAAGTCGAGGGTGCCGACGTCCGGGAGGAGGGGGTGCCGCGCCGCCGTCCGCCCGTAGCATTCGAGCGGGTGGACGGGACCGGGCGGGGAGGAGCTCCATGCGCACAGGCCTGCTCGGCTGGTACGGCCCGGACCACCGGCCCTGGGCCGACAGCCTGTTGCTGCTCGGGATCCTCGGGCTCGCCGTCGAGGAGGGCGTCTTCCAGTGGCTGCACCTCGACGGCCCGCTGCGCCTGCCCCGGGTGGCGGTGGCCGTGCTCGCCGCGCTCTCGCTGCTGCTCGCCCGCCGTCACCCCGTCGCCTCGGCCGTCCTGCCGGTGCTCACCGGCGGGCTGCTCAACCGGGCCTTCCCGGGCTTGATCAGCGTCTACTACCTGGCCTCCCTCGGCCGGGTCGGTCCGGCGGCGGCCGGCGGCGCGGTGATCGCCGTGGGCAGCGCGATCACCGCGGACTCGCTGGTCGGCTGGGCCGGCACGACCGGTTCCCAACTCCTCCTCCAGGCGGCCACCTTGTCCTTCGGGCTGTGGCTGCACGGCCGCCGGGTGCTGATCCGGACGCTGCACGCCCAGGTCGAAACCCTGCGGCGGGAGCGGGAGTTGCGCGCCGAGCAGGCCCGCTCCGCCGAACGCGCCCGGATCGCCCGGGAGATGCACGACGTGCTGGCCCACCGGCTGAGCCTGCTGGTGCTGCACGCCGGAGTGCTGCGCGACCAGGCCCGGGCCGGGACCGTCGCCGCCGACCCGGACCGGCTCACCCACCGTCTCGAACTCCTGCGCACCACCGCCGCCCGCTCGCTCGACGATCTGCGCGACGTCCTGGGCGCCCTGCGCGCCGAACCGCCGGAGCGGCCCGCTGCCGAGGCAGACGTGCCCGTACCGTCCGGGGAGTGGTCCGCGCCGTTCAGGTCGTCGACCGGGGCGCTGTCCGGCCAGTCGTCCGTCCCGCTGTCCGGCCCGCCTCCCGTCCTGCCGCTTGTCCCGGCACCTGCGCTGCGCGACCTCACCGACCTGATCGACGAGGCGAACCAGGCCGGGCAGCAGGTCGAACTCGCCCTGGCGGGAGACCCGGAGGCCGTGCCCACCACCCATCGGCTCGCCGTGCACCGGGTGGTCCAGGAGGCGCTGACCAACGCCCGCAAGCACGCCCACGCCGCGCCCGTCACCGTCCGGGTCGGCTACGGGGCACCGGCGACCACCGTCGAGGTCCGCAACGGCCCCGGAGGGACGACGCCGAATGGGCCGGTCTCGGGTGGTGGGTACGGGCTGGTGGGCCTCGGCGAACGGGTCGGCGCGCTGGGCGGCCACCTGGACGCCGGGCCGGACGGTGCCGGCGGCTTCCGGCTCTCCGCCCGGCTGCCCGCGCCGGACCGGCCGGCGCAGTCCGTGCCGCCATCCCACGCCGTGGCGCCACCCCACGCCGTGGCGCCGCCGGAGGTCCCGCCGCCGGAGGTCACGCCGTCGAGGCCCCCGTCACCGGAGCCGCCGTCGCCGAGGTCGCCGTCCCGGAAGAAGCCCCCGCAGCCGAAGGACACCGCATGATCCGCACGATGGTGGTCGACGACGACGCACTGGTGCGCCTCGGCCTGGTCGACCTCCTCGCCCAGGACCCGGCCCTGACCGTGGTCGCCGAGGCCGCCGACGGGCTGCAGGCCGTCGAGCTCGCCCGCGGCCGCCGGATCGACGTCGCGCTGATGGACATCCGGATGCCCCGCCTCGACGGGATCGCCGCGACCCGGCGGCTGCGCCAACTCCCAGACGCCCCGCGGGTCATCGCGCTCACCACCTTCGACCTGGACGAGTACGTGTACCAGGCGCTCGCCGCCGGGGCGGACGGCTTCCTGCTCAAGGACACCCCGCCCGCCGAGATCGCCCGCGCCGTCCACGTGGTCGCCGCCGGCCAGGGGATGCTGCACCCCGCCGCCGCGCGACGGCTGATCGACCGGTACCACCGGGTCGGCGCGCCGCGCTCCGTCGCCGCCCGGGCCCGGGTCGCCGGGCTCACCCCGCGCGAGACCGACGTGCTGCGGGAGCTCGCCGACGGGCTGTCCAACGCCGAGATCGCGGGCGTCCTGGGAATGCGGGAGAGCACCGTCAAAGCGCACGTCAGTCGGATCCTGACCGCGCTCGGCGTGGCCAACCGGGTCCAGGCGGCGCTGCTCGCACGCGATGCGGGGCTCGTCGGGGACGGCGCCTGACCGCGGGCGCTCGCGAGGGCAGGGCGGGGCGCAGCGTCGGACGGTGTTCACACGGATGTTCCCCGGGCGTCGGTCCGGGTGTCGCCGCGGGCTTCCCTGAGCCGTCGCGTGCCTCCGGTTGGTACCGCCCGCTGAGCCGCTGTCACCCATCCGGCGTGGAAATGCCGTGCCTTGGCGGTTTGCGCTGCCGAACCCGGGCGGCGGGTCCATGGTGGAGATGGGCGCGATCCGGCGACCGTGCCCGCGCGTCGATCCGGGCCCGCCCGCCGAGCGCCCGCCGCTTCCGCCGACGGGTGCTCGGCACCGGGGCCCGTACCGGCACGCTGGGAGCAGGGCCACCTCGCAGGAAACCGAACGGTTCTTCTAGGCTCACATCTCGGCTTCCCTGCGGCGGTCCGGCCCTTGCGCCCGCCACCAGGAAGCCGCCGTCCACGGGGCTCCGGGCGGAACCGGGGCCACCGGATCGAGCGAGGAGGACGCAGATGCCAAGCACGCCGCCCAACCGTTCCACCGCACTTGGACCAGACGGGCCGTTCCGACGGGCCGTCCGGCCCCCCGGCCGACCGGCGCGGTCCGGCCGGGCCTGGTACCCGGGCGGGAGCGGTCGGCCGGTGCGGCCGCTGAATACCGGCTGCGGCCGCGGAGGCGAGCGTTGAGTCCCCAGATCGTCGGGTCACCGGCCGCACCGGGCAGCGCCGCGGAACCCGACCGCGTACCCGTGACCGTTCCCGCCGCGGCCGACGGTGAGGCCCTGGCCGCCCTGGGCGGTTCCGCCAAGGTCGGTTCGTCCACCGTTGGTTCGTCCACCGTCGGTTCCGCTGTCGAGAGCCCGCCGGTCGCGACGTCCACGACCGGTGCCGCGGTCAGGCCCGGTGCTACGGCCGCGTCGGTGGCCGCGGTGAAGGTCGATACCACGGCGAAGTCCGGTGTGATGGCGAAGTCCAGTGCGGTGGCGGTCGGATCCGCCGGCGCTGTTGCCGCTGTCGCCGCCGGTGCCGCTGCGACGAGCATCACCGCTGCGCTGCCCGGACTGCCGCAGGCGCTCAGCACCCGGGCCCGTACCCTCGCCGGCGCCGTCCGGCGGCGGTGCGCGGACCTGGCCCGGATCGAATCGCCGAGTGGTGACGCGCCCCGACTCGACGCGCTCGCCGAGGAGTTGGAGTCCGGATTCCGGGCCACCGGGGCAACCGCCCGCCGTGAACCCGGACCGGCCGGTGACCACCTGGTGCTGGAGTGGGAGGGGCGGGACGAGACCCTGCCCCACCTGCTGATCGTGGGGCACCACGACACCGTCTGGCCCGCCGGCACCCTGGCGGACTGGCCGGTGACCGAGCAGGACGGGCGGCTCACCGGGCCCGGGGTGGTCGACATGAAGGGCGGACTCGCCGTCCTGGAGGGCGCCTTGGCGCTGCTCGCCGACCTGGGGCAGCGGCCGCACCGCACCGTACGGCTGGTCGTGGTGTCCGACGAGGAGGTCGGCAGTCCGGACGGGCGTGGCCTGGTCGAGCGCCAACTGCGGGGCGCGGCGGCCGTCCTGGGACTGGAGCCGCCGCATCCGGACGGCCGGTTGAAGACCGCGCGGCGCGGCAGTACCCGGGTGCGGCTCACCGTCACCGGCCGGGAGGCCCACGCGGGCAACGACGCCCACGACGGGGTGTCGGCGGTGGACGAGCTGGTCGACCAGCTGGTGCTCGTCCGCGACCTCGCGGGCCAGCCCGGTACGGAGCTCAACACCGGTCGGATCAGCGGGGGTTCACGGGCGAACGTGGTCGCCGGACGGGCCGAGGCGGAGCTCGGCCTGCGCTTCTCCACCACCGAGGCGCAGCGCCGCACGCTCGACAACCTCGCGCGGCTGACCGCGTTGCGGCCGGGCGCGCGGGTGCGGACGGAGGTGCTGTCCAGCCGGCCGGCCTGGCCCGAGCGCACCGGTAACCCACTGCTCAGGCACGTGCGTTCGCTCGCCGCGGTGCTCGGGCAGCAGCTCGACGGCGCCCCGGCCGGCGGTGCCGGGGACACCAACCTGCCCGGCTCGCGCGGTCTGCCGACACTGGACGGTTTCGGCGCGGTCGGCGCCGGCGCCCACGCCCGGCACGAGTACATCAAGCTGGACCAGCTCGCGCCGCGTATCGCCCTGCTGGCGGCGCTGCTCGCGGTGCCGCTGCCGCGACTGCGGGACCGCGCGGAGGGGTGACCCTCGGTGGCTGACGGCTGACGGCTGACGGCTGACGGCTGACAGGTAACAGCGAACAGATAACAGCGAACAGATAACAGCTGACAGATTTCAGATTCTGTCAGCTGTTATCTGTTGTCTGTTTTCTGTTCGCCGCCCCTCGGCCTGCCCCTCGCTCCCTGCCCCTCGCGCCCGCCCATTCGTCGGCGTCCCTTGCCATCCCTCCGTCCCGCCGCGCAGAATGGTACCGACCGAACGGTCAGTCGGTTGGCTCCCCGCCGCCCAGGCCGGGAAGCCGGGAAGCCGGAGCAGGAACACGAGAGGGGACCGTGGTGACAACAGAGGTGGAAGAGGCGGTCCCCGCGCAGACGCCGGAGGACCGGTTCGACGCGGTGATCGCCGCCGAGCAGCGGATCGAGCCCCGGGACTGGATGCCCGACGCCTACCGGGCCACCCTGATCCGCCAGATCGCCCAGCACGCCCACTCCGAGATCATCGGCATGCAGCCCGAGGGCAACTGGCTCACCCGGGCCCCCTCGCTGCGCCGCAAGGCGATCCTGCTCGCCAAGGCCCAGGACGAGGCGGGCCACGGCCTCTACCTCTACGCCGCCGCCGAGACCCTCGGGGTCGACCGTGCCGAGCTCACCGAGAAGCTGATCAGCGGCCGCCAGAAGTACTCCTCGATCTTCAACTACCCCACCCTCACCTTCGCCGACGTCGGCGTGATCGGCTGGCTGGTGGACGGCGCCGCGATCTGCAACCAGGTCCCGCTCTGCCGCTGCAGCTACGGTCCGTACGCCCGCGCGATGGTGCGGGTCTGCAAGGAGGAGTCCTTCCACCAGCGCCAGGGCTACGAGCTCCTGATGACCCTGATGCGCGGTACCGAGGGCCAGCGCCGGATGGTCCAGGACGCGGTCGACCGCTGGTGGTGGCCGTCGCTGATGATGTTCGGCCCGCCGGACGCCGACTCGCCGAACACCGCCCGCTCGATGGCCTGGCGGATCAAGCGCCACACCAACGACGAGCTCCGGCAGCGCTTCGTCGACATGACCGTCCCGCAGGCCGAGCACCTGGGCGTCACCCTCCCCGACCCCGAGCTGCGCCGGAACGAGGAGCGCGGCGGCTGGGACTTCGGCGAGCCGGACTGGTCCGAGCTGACCAGGGTCATCCGTGGGCAGGGCCCGTGCAACGCCCAGCGGGTCGACCGCCGCCGGGCCGCGCACGAGGAGGGCGCCTGGGTGCGCGAGGCGGCCGTCGCCTACGCCGCCAAGCGCGCCGCCGACGCCGGACACGCCGCCGTCGCCGGACATGCCCCCGATGCCGGACACGCCGCGGCCGCCGAGCGGCCCACCCCCGAACAGGAGAACGAGAAGTGACCGAGTCCGAGGCAGGCCCCAAGGCCGGCTGGCCGCTGTACGAGGTGTTCGTGCGCCCCCGGCGCGGCCTGAACCACGTCCACGTCGGCTCGCTGCACGCCGCCGACGACCGGATGGCGCTGCTCGCCGCCCGCGACCTGTACACCCGCCGCAACGAGGGCGTCAGCCTCTGGGTCGTCCGCTCGGACGCGATCACCGCCTCCACCCCGGACGAGCGCGACCCGTTCTTCGAGCCCAGCGGCGACAAGGTCTACCGCCACCCGACCTTCTACGACATCCCCGAGGATGTCCCGCACATCTGACGGGGGAGCCACCGTGCACGACCACACCACGTCCGCCACCGAGGACGACCACGTCTACCTCAGCCTCGCCGGGGCCACCCCCGGCCCCGAGGGCGAGGGCCGCTGGGCGTACGGGACGGGCTTCACCGACCCGCTGCTCGGCGTGGACACCGCCCTGCCCGCCGGCCTGGCCGGTGCCGACCTCGCCGCCTACTGCCAGATGCTCGGCGACGACGCCCTGGTGCTCTCCCAGCGGCTGATCGAGTGGTGCACCCGGGCGCCCGAGCTGGAGGAGGAGGTCGCGCTCGCCAACCTGGGCCTGGACCTGCTCGGCCAGGCCCGGCTGCTGCTCACCCGGGCCGGCCAGGCGGACGGCTCCGGCCGCACCGAGGACGACCTGGCCTACTGGCGGGAGGACCACGAGTTCCGCAACGTCCGCCTGGTGGAGACCCCGAACGGCGACTTCGCGCACTCGATCGCCCGGCTGCTGCTGTTCGCCACCGCCCGCGGCGCGCTGTACGAGGCGCTGAGCGTCCACCCGGACCCGGTGCTGGCCGCGGTCGCGGCCCGGGGCGTCAAGGAGCTCGCGTACCACCGCGAGTACGCCACGGCCTGGACGCTGCGCCTCGGCGACGGCACGCCGTACTCGGCGGAGCGGATGCAGGCCGGGCTGGACGCCGTCTGGCCGCTGCTGGAGGAGCTGTTCACCGCGCACCCCGTGGAGCTGCGGGCCGGCGTCGACCCGGCCGGCCTGCGCGAACCGGTGCTGCGCGAGCTCGCCGCCGTCCTCGCCGAGGCCGGACTGACCGTGCCGGACCTCCCGCCGCTGGCCACCGTCCTGGGCCGGGCCGGCCGCGACGGGGTGCACACCGAGGCGCTCGGCCCGCTGCTCGCCGAGCTGCAGGTGGTGGCGCGCGCCCACCCGGGGGCGACGTGGTGACGGGCACCGCGGACACCGTCCGCGAGAGGGCCTGGTCGGTGGCCGCGGCCGTCCCGGACCCGGAGCTGCCCATGCTCACCCTGGCCGACCTGGGTGTGCTCGCCGGGGTCGAGGCGGACGACGGCAGCGGTACGGTGACGGCCTGGCTGACGCCGACCTACTCGGGCTGCCCGGCCGTCGCCGAGATGGCCGCCGACGTCGACCGCCGGCTGCGCTCCGCCGGGTACCCGGACGTCCGGGTGCGGCTGCGGCTGGACCCGCCGTGGTCCACCGACCTGATCACCGCCGAGGGCCGCCGCAAGCTCGCCGAGGCGGGCATCGCCCCGCCGCGCCCGACCTCGGCCCTCACGCCCCGCCCCGGGCCGGTCCCGCTCACCCTCGGCGCCACCCGCACGGGCGCCGCGGCCCCCGTGCCCTGCCCGCACTGCGGGGGCGCCGACACGGAGGAGCTGTCCCGCTTCGGCTCCACCGCCTGCAAGGCGCTCTGGCGCTGCCGCGCCTGCCGCGAGCCGTTCGAACGCGTCAAGGAGATCTGAATGCCCGCCGCGACCCCTGTGACGGACCCCGTCCGCCCGGCCCGTCGGCCGAGCTTCCACCGGCTGCGGATCGAGCGGGTGGAGCGGCTCTGCGAGGACGCCGTGGCGGTGACCTTCGCGGTGCCGGACGCCCTTGCGGACGAGTTCGCGTTCCGCCCCGGCCAGACCCTGACCCTGCGCAAGCTGGTGGACGGCACCGACGAGCGCCGCTCGTACTCGATCTGCGCGCCCGTCGGCGGCCCGCTGCGGATCGCCGTCCGCGAGGTGCCCGGCGGGCTGTTCTCGCGCTGGCTGGTGCGCGAGGCCCGGCCCGGCGAGGAGGTCGAGGTGCTGACCCCGTCCGGCCTGTTCTCCCCCGAACTCGGCGTCCCCGCCGATCACGTGCTGCTCGCGGCGGGTTCCGGCATCACCCCGATGCTGTCGATCGCCGCCTCCGTGCTGGCCGCCGACCGCCGTTCCACCGTCACCCTGCTCTACGGCAACCGGCGCAGCGACACCGTGATGTTCGCGGACGAGCTGGCCGACCTCAAGGACCGCTACCTCGGCCGGTTCCAGCTGGTCCACGTGCTCTCCCGGGAGACCAGGGACGCCGAACTGCTCAGCGGCCGGCTGGACCCGGAGCGGGTCCGGGCGCTGCTGGCGGCGCTGGTGGACGTCGACGCCGTCGGGCACTGGTGGCTGTGCGGGCCGTTCGGCATGGTCACCGGGGCGAAGGAACTGCTCGCCGACCTGGCCGTGCCCGGGGAGCGGGTGCACCAAGAACTGTTCCACGCCGAGGACGAGCCGCTCGCCGAGCGGGACGAGGACCTGGACGGCCCCGACGGCGCGGCCGGGGCCGAGGCCGGCGAGCGCAGCGAGGTCACCGTCGTCCTCGACGGCCGCGGCAGCACCCTCACCCTCCCGCGCGACCGCTCGATCCTGGACGGAGCCCAGCGCTCCCGCCCCGACCTGCCCTTCGCCTGCAAGGGCGGGGTGTGCGGCACCTGCCGGGCCCTGGTCACCGAGGGAGAGGTGGAGATGCGCCGCAACTTCGCGCTGGAGGAGAAGGAACTGGCGGCCGGCTACGTCCTCACCTGCCAGGCCCGGCCGGTCACCGACCGGGTCACCGTCGACTACGACCGCTGACCCGGGCCGTCAGGCGGGGACGGCGGCGGGGACGGGTACGGTCCCGCGCTCGGCCGCCCCAGCCGCCCCGGCCGCCCCGACCCGATCGTCCAGGCCGACCCGACCGGCCCGCCCGGTCGGGTCCCCGAGCAGCTCGACCAGGTCGTTGACGGCGGCGCGGCCCGCCCGGTTGGCGCCGATGGTGCTGGCGGACGGCCCGTAGCCGACCAGGTGGACGCGCGGGTCGGCGGTGGCGCGGGTGCCGGTGAGCGCGATGCCGCCGCCGGGGGAGCGCAGGCCGAGCGGGGCGAGGTGGCCGACCTCGGGGCGGAAACCGGTCGCCCAGACGATCGCGTCCACTGCCAACTCCTGGTCGCCCCAGGCGACTCCGTGCTCGGTGAGCCGGTCGAACATCGGGCGGCGGTGCAGCGCCCCCAGCTCCTCGGCGCGGCGGTAGGCGACGGACGGGCCGAGGCCGGTCACGCTCACCACGCTGCGCACCGGCAGGCCCTGGCGGACCCGCTCCTCGACCTTGGCGACCACCGCGCGCCCGTACTCGGGGGTGAACGGGCCCTCGTGGAAGACGGGTTCGGAACGGGTGACCCAGACCGTCTCGCCGACCGCGGCCACCTCGGACAGCACCTGGATCGCCGAGGCGCCGCCGCCCACCACCAGGACGCGCCGGCCCGCGAACTCCTCGGGGCCGCGGTACTCGGCGTAGTGCAGCTGACGGCCCGCGAAGTGGCCGGGGTAGTGGGGGAGGAACGGGCGGGTCCAGGTGCCGGTGGCGTTGATCAGCGCGCGGGTGGACCAGGTGCCGCGGTCGGTCTCGACCAGCAGCCGGGAGTCGGGGCGCTCGGACTCGGCGCGTACGGCGCGCACCGCGACCGGGCGCACGACCGGGAGCGCGTGCCGGGTCTCGTACGCCGTGAAGTACCCCGGCACGACCTCCCGCGCGCGGGCCTCCGGGTCGGGTGCCGGGAGCTCGGCGTCCGGGAGGTCGTGGAAGCCGTGCACGGTGGCCATCCGCAGGGACGGCGAGCGGTGGGCCCAGGCGCCGCCCGGGGCGGGGTTGGCGTCGAGCACGACGAAGCCGCCGTCGACTCCCGCCCGGTAGGGGGCGAAGCCGCGGCGGCCGAGGTGGTAGGCGGCGGACAGTCCGGCCTGTCCGGCACCCACCACCAGGACGTCCACGCGCCGTGCGCCGGCTTCGTCCGTTGGCCCTGCCGCCCCTGCCGCCCCTGTCGCCCCTGCTCCACCTGTTGCACCTGTTGCACCGTAAACAGTCACGCACGTGAAACATCGGGGTGGCGGTGGCTGTTCCCGCGCAGCGCGGGGGCGGCGTGGGGCGGCCAGGTCCGTGGTGAGGTGCTGGGCCTCAGCCGATCGGCGAGATCACCGCGGCGGTACCGTACGCGCAGACCTCGGTGCCGACGTCCGCCGCCTCCGTCACGTCGAAGCGCATCATCAGGACGGCGTTGCCGCCGCGCGCCTTGGTCTGCTCGATCAGCCGCTGCATCGCCTCGTTGCGGCTCTCGACCAGGGTCTTCGTCAGACCCCGCAGCTCGCCGCCGATCAGCGACTTGAGCCCGGCACCGATCTGGCTGCCGATGTGGCGGCTGCGCACGGTCAGCCCGAAGACCTCGCCGATCACGTGGTCGACCCGGAAGCCGGGGATGTCGTTGGTGGTCACGACCATGACGTCGGCGTTCGGGCCCTGCCCGCCGCCGTACTCGTTGATGTCAGCCATGGGGGCCATCCTGCCGGTGTCGTGCGTCCGGGTGACAGAGGCGCGGCCGGGCGGTGGCCGAGAAGCTCTCCGGAAGCTGGTACGGACCGGTGATCGGGCGGCCGAAAAGCCGTACCGTAGCCCCATGGGCGAGCGAAGCGATCATCCGCAGGGGCCGGGCGCGGCAGAGTACTCCGGCGCGCCGGAGATCGAGGCGACGGTGGTGCTGGGCCTGCGGATCAATGACTGGCCGGCGCTGCGCGCGGCCGCGATCAGGGCCGTCGAGGAGTTGGACTTCGACGGCGTCGACCCGGCCGGCCAGCGCCGTGAACTGCTGCGCGAGGTGGCCGAGGACGCCAACGCGGCGCTCGGCGCGCTGCTCCACCCGGACCGGCTGGTGGCCGCCATTCCCGGGGTCGAGGCGATCGGCGGCACGCTGGAGATCAGCGTCACCGAGGACTTCACCCCGGACTTCGCCGAACTGTTCCCGCTGGACGGCGAGGACGAGGAAGGCGGCGCGGGCGCCGACTGGACCCTCACCCCGCGCACCGCCTGCCTGCTGCACGCCCAGCTGCTCGGCCTGGCCGATGCCGCCTACGACGACCTCGACGAGCACGGGGACGACCCGGTGGTCGACGGCGAGGACGTCGACTGGACGGTCTTCGCCCGGCTGCCGCAGCGTACTTGGCGGCTCCACCGGAACTGGCGGCGCACCATGGCGCGGGCCTTCGACGACCTGGCCGACGACCTCGCGCTCGGCGAATGGCCGCTGCCGCGCTGCCTCGCCGATGAGATCGCGCTGCGGATGGCCCTGGTGGACGCCCGGACGCTGCTGGGCTCCCAGCCCGAGTCGGTGGCCGACATGATGGGCGACCTGCCCGCCGACCTGTACGACTACGACTGGGACGGCTGCCACGACGAACTGTTCGGCGTCTTCGGGCCGGACGACGGCGACCCGGAGCTCGGCGCGGAGCAGCGCACCGAACTGCTGCTGGCCGCGACGCACCCCGAGGGCTGGTTCCTGATGTACGAGGACGCCGAGGAGCGGGACCCGCAGCGCGGCTACCGGCGCTGAGCGGGCGGCCGGGCCTGTCCGGCGGACCTTGCCGGGCGGGATGCGTCGGACCGGCCCTAGGCTGCGGGCATGTCCGATGTGTCTGATGTGTCTGATGTGTTTGGGGTGTCCGGTGTGCGCGGTGCGTCCTCGGCGGAGTCGGGTCCGGACGAGTCGGCGCTCGGCCGGATCGCGCTCGGACTGGACGGCGTGCGGGCGGCGCAGCGCGGGCGGACCGCCGAGGCGCGGGCCAGCTTCGAGGCCCTCTGGGAGGAACTGGGCGAGCGGGACGTCTTCCACCGCTGCGTCCTGGCGCACTATCTGGCCGACCTCCAGGACGACCCCCGGGCCGAACTGGAGTGGGACCGGCGGGCCCTCGCGGCCGCCGACTCGCTGACCGCCGAGCGCGCCCGGACCTACGACTCCGCGCTCCAGGTACGGGCCTTCTATCCGTCGCTGCACCTCAACCTGGCCTCCGACCACCTCAAGCTCGGGGAGCCGGATCTCGCGCGCGAACAGCTGGAACGGGCGGTCCGGAGCCTGGACGCCCTGCCGGAGGACGCCTACAGCGCCGGGATCCGGGCGGCGGTGGACGAACTGCGGCAGCGGCTGCGCTGAATCCGGCCGGCCCGCCCCCGGCGACGTTCCCGACCCCGAGGACCGCGACGCGCGGCCGCAGTAC
>NZ_JBHZCN010000034.1:0-82886 GCF_042755465.1 Kitasatospora sp. NPDC059160
CCCCGCCGGCCCCCCCCCCCCCCCCCGGGCCCCCCGGCCGCCCGGGGGGCGGCCCCCCCGGGGGGGGGCGCCGCGGGCGGTGGGGCCGCCGGCCCCCCACCGCCCTCGGGCCCGTCGGGGCCCTCAGGACCGTCGGGGCCGTCCGGGGGCGGTGCGGGTGGCTCCAGCGCGGGCAGCGGGCGGGGTCCGCGCAGGCCGTGGTGGCGTTCCCGGACGGGGCTGTCGGTCGCGGCCGGCGTGGTGGCGGCGGCCGTGGTGGCGACGGTGCTGATCGTCAACAACCAGGGCGGCAAGAACGAGGCCGTCCCGACCGCCAACGAGGTCGCCCTCCAGGCCCCGGCCGACCCCGGACCGGCGCCGTTCACCCCATCGGTGGAAACCCAGGGCATGAGCGCCCCGGCCCCCGCTCCCACCAGCACGGCGGCACAGCCGGGCGGCACCCCCAGAACCAGCTCCCCGGCCGTCCTGCACAGCGTGCAGGGCAACTCGGCGGGCCTGTACGGCGGGACGATGAGCCGGTCCAGCTGCGACACCGAACGGCTGATCGGCATGGTGTCCAGCGGTGACGCCGGACGGGCCTGGGCCTCGGCCGCGGGCATCGAACAGTCCGCGATCCCGTCCTACCTGCGCTCGCTGACCTCGGCCTACCTGCGGGTGGACACCCGGGTGACCAACCACAGCTACAAGAGCGGCGCCGTGGTGGAGTACCAGTCCGTGCTGCAGGCGGGCACGGCCGTCCTGGTGGACGCCCAGGGCGTGCCCCGGGTGCGCTGCGCCTGCGGCAACCCGTTGAAGCCGGCGGTGCTGGTGAGCAACGCCAAGTACACCGGGAAGGCCTGGACGGGCTTCGAGCCGACCACGCTGATCGTGGTGGTGCCGGCCCCGCAGCCGGTGACCGAGATCATCCTGGTGAACGTCGAGACGGGCGGCTGGTTCTCCCGGCTGACCGGTCGGATCGAGGTGGTGGACAAGCGCGTCGAGCCGCCGAAGCAACTGGTGCCGGGCGTTCCGCCGCCCGTGCCGTGGAAGCCCACGTCGCCGACGGCGACGGCCTCGACCTCGGGCACGACCTCTTCGGGCGCGACGTCCAGCGGGGCGACCTCGTCCGGTGCCACCTCCTCCGGCGCCACCAGCTCGGGTGCCACCACCTCCGGAGCGACCTCGTCCGGCGCGACGGCCTCGACCTCGGGCGCCACCAGCTCCGGTGCGACGTCCTCCGGCGCCACCTCCTCCGGAGCGACGTCCGGCGGTACGACGTCCTCCGGCGCCTCCACCGGTACGGGCTCAGCCGCGGCCACCTCGTCGACCACGTCGGGCAGGCCGTCCGAGAGCACCGCGACGACGCACTCCTCGTCCGCCTCGACGCTCAGCGAGGCACCGACCAGCAAGACCAGCACGACCGGGGCCGGCGCGACGGGCGAGGGCACCACGACCTCGACCGGCAGCACCTCGGCCGGTGCCACCTCGGCCGGCGCCCAGACGGCGACGCCGATCTGCAAGCAGCCGGGACCGACGGGCACGGTCACGCCCTGCCCGCCCGCGACCCCCTGATCCCACCGCCCCGCCGCCCACTGCCCCACCGCCCCGCCGCCACCGGCCGTCTCGAACGCCGGTGGCGGTGGCACGTCTCAGGGCAGCAGCACCTTCGCGTCGTCCGGGCCGAGCGGCCGCCCGTCCGCCGCGCGCACCTCCACCGGGGCGACCGGGGCGCCCGAGGCGCGGTCGACCAGCCGGGCCCGGGGCTCGCCCTCGGCGAAGAACCAGTCGTCACCCCACTGCCGCAGCGCGGTGATCACCGGGAACAGCGCGCGGCCCTTCTCGGTGAGCAGGTACTCCTGGTAGGGGCTGCCGTCGGCGGCCGGGGCGAGTTCGAAGACGCCATTGGCGACCAGGTTGGTGAGCCGCGCCGACAGGATGTTCTTGGCCAGCCCCAGGTTCTTCTGGAACTGCCCGAAGCGGCGCAGCCCGTCGAAGGCGTCCCGGACGATCAGCAGCGTCCAGCCGTCGCCGACCACGTCGAGCGGGCGGGCGACCGGGCAGGTCGACTCCTCGTGCGTGGTGCGTTTCGGCACTCTTCCCACCTCTCGACCGGTCGGCGGCCAGCGTACCGCCGAACGTGTGGTTGCTTATTGAAACCAGGATATGCCAGGGTGACGCGGTAGCACTTTGAAACCACTGCTGCCCGTCGAGGGGTTCCCGCTCATGACCTCCCCCGCTCCCACCGGCCCACCCACCACCGACGCGACGCGCGCGGCCACGCCGCCGCGCGGCCTGTCACCGGCCGCGGCCTGGCTGCTCTCCGTCGCGTGCGGCCTGGCCGTCGCCAACGTCTACTACTCCCAGCCGCTGCTGGACCTGATCGCCCGGGACTACGGCATCGACCCGGCCACCATCGGCCTGGTCGGCACCCTCACCCAGGTCGGTTACGGGCTCGGCCTGCTGCTGCTCGTCCCGCTCGGCGACCACGTCGACCGCCGCGCCCTGACCACCGCCCAACTCGGCCTGTCCGTCCTCGCCCTGCTCGCCGTCGCCGTCGCACCCTCCGCTCCGCTGCTGCTGGCCGCGATGGCGGCCGTCGGGGTGCTGGCCGTCGTCGCCCAGGTCGTCGTCGCCCACTCCGCCTCGCTCGCCGCGCCCGGCGACCGGGGCCGGGTGGTCGGTACCGTCACCAGCGGCATCGTGGTCGGCATCCTGCTCGCGCGCACCGTCGCCGGGACGGTCGGCGACCTGGCCGGCTGGCGCGCCGTCTACCTCGCCTCCGCCGTCGCGACCGGCGCCATGGCCTTCGCCGTCGCGGCCGTCCTCCCGCCCGACCGCCGCGGCCCGACCGGGCGGATCCGCTACCTGCGGCTGGTCGGCTCGGTGTTCACGCTCTTCGCCGAGGAGAGCGTGCTGCGCGTGCGCGCCGTGCTCGCCCTGCTCACCTTCACCTCCGTCACCGTCCTGCTCACCCCGATGGTCCTCCCGCTCGCCGCGCCGCCCTTCGAGCTCAGCCACACCCGGATCGGCCTGTTCGGACTGGCCGGAGCCGCCGGGGCACTCGGCGCCGGGCGCGCGGGACGCCAGGCCGACCGCGGCCGCCGTCACGCCGAACGCACCGCCGGCCTCGGCCTGGTGGCCATGCTCGCCGCCTGGCTCCCGGCCGCGCTGCTGCCGCACTCGGTGTGGTGGCTGGTGCTCGCCGTGGTCGTCATCGACTACGGCCTCCAGTCCGTGCACGTGGTCAACCAGCACCTCCTCTACCAAGTCCGCCCCGAGGCCAGGAGCCGCCTGACCGCGGGCTACATGCTGCTGTACTCCGTCGGCTGCGGAGCGGGCGCGATCGCCTCCACCGTGGTGTACGACCACGGCGGCTGGAACGCCGTCTGCGCGCTCGGGGCCGCCACCAGCCTCGCCGCGCTCGCTTACTGGCGGGCCGGCAAGAACGGTTGACGATCGCTCACAGCCCGGGCAGCGACGCCTACGTCACCGGCGGCACCGGCTCCAGGACCTCGCGCAGGGCGCGGATCCCCCGGCGCCACTCCCCGTCGGAGTCCGACTCGTCCCACAGCTCGGCCAGTTCGGACTCCTCCGCGACCACCCGGTCCAGCGCCGCCACCGCCAGCGCGCGCAGCTCGACGGGCAGCTCGGGTATCGGCTCGGCCGGGCCGTAGGCCGTCGTCACCGCCGTGCCGCCGGAGCACTGGGCGGCGACCAGCGCCGCCGCTGCGACGGCCTCCACGCCCTCGTCGTCGTCCAGGTACTCCGGCCCGCGGGCGGCGCGCTCCAGCGCCGCCCGGACGAGGCCCGCGCGCTCGCCCGGCGCGGCGTCGTCGAGGCCACCGGCGAAATCCGCCGCCGTGTCGTTGTCGAAAGGGCCGATGTCCCAGGTGCCCATGAGAATTCCCTCCGTGTTCGTGTGCAATGGATGCTGGCACGCCCCACTGACAATTCGCCCGGGCCCCGGAAATCCGCTGGTCAACCACGTGACGGTGCGGCAGGGTTCGCCCATGGACATTCAGGGACTGGACGAGGACGGGTACATCGCGCGGGAGGGCTCGCTGGAGCGCGTCCGGCCGGAGTTCGCGCCGGTGGTCGACGCCGCGCGGGCGCGGATCGCCGCCGCCTTCGGCCCGGACCGCCTGCACGGCGCCTACCTGTACGGCAGCATCCCGCGCGGCACCGCGCTCCCCGGCGTCTCCGACCTCGACCTGCTGCTCGCCCTGCACCGGGAGCCCACGCCCGACGACCGACGGGCGGCCGACGCCCTCGAGGCCGCCCTCGACGCGGACTTCCCGCAGGTCGACGGCGTCGGCGTGCTCCTGTTCGGCACCGGCACGCTGCTCAGCGAGCTGGAACGGCACGACCTGGGCTGGTTCGTCGCCTGCCTGTGCACCCCGCTGCTCGGCGAGGACCTCGCGGGGCGACTCCCCCGCTACCGTCCGGACTCCCTGCTCGCCCGCGAGACCAACGGCGACCTCGCGCTCGCCCTCCCCCGCTGGCGCGAGCGACTGGCCGCCGCCGATTCGGACGCCGAGCTCACCGCGCTGAGCCGCGCGGTCTCCCGTCGGCTCGTCCGCACCGGCTTCACCCTGGTCATGCCCCGCTGGGGCGGCTGGACCAGCGACCTCACCGTCTCCGCCGAGGCCTTCGCCGCCCACTACCCCGACCACGCGGACCGGATGCGCCTGGCCGCCGCCGTGGCCCGCACCCCCACCACCGACCGCGCGGTCCTGGCCGCCCTCATCGACGGGCTGGCCCCCTGGCTGGCCGCCGAGTACACCGCCGTCCACGGCGAGAAGGCCCCGCGCCCCTGACCGCCGTGCCGCCCGCACCCGGGCCATGATGCGCGGAGCAGCCCAAGGCAGGACACCACCGGACACGGAGCGAGCAGTGCTGAACCACCAGGACCACACGAACGGGGCGGAGCCGCGTGCCCTGCTGATCACCGGCACCGTCGGAGTCGGCAAGACCTCGGCCGCCGACGCGGTGGGCGGCCTCCTCCAGGAGGCCGGTGTGCCGCACGCGGTCATGGACCTCGACCGGCTCTGCCAGGCGTGGCCCGCCCCCGAGGGCGACCCGTTCAACCTCGGTCTGCTGCTGCGCAACCTGCGCGCCCTGACCGCCAACTACCGGGACGCCGGGGTGCGCCGGTTCGTCCTGGCCGGGGTGGCCGAGAGCATCGCCGAGCGCGACGGCTACCGGGCCGCCCTCGGCATGCCGCTCCAGGTCTGCCGCCTGACGGCGGACCTCCCCGTCGTCCACGGCCGGCTCAGGCGCCGGCACGAGGCCGACAACGACCCCGGGTCCCTGCCCTGGCACCTGGAGCGCGCCGACGGGCTCCACCGGATCCTCGACCAGGCCGGCGTCGCGGACTTCACCGTCGACACTACCCGCCTGCCGCTCCCGGACGTCGCCTCCGCCGTGCTCAGGACGGCCGGTTGGGCCTGACCGCTCGGGCCTGACCCGAAGCACGATCCGACCCGACGCACGACCCGACCCGACGCACGGTCCGACCCGACACCTGGCGCGTCCGGCGGGCGGCCCCGCCGGACGCTCGTACCGCGGGTCAGTCCACGCAGGGGATCCCGCCGGCCTTCACGGCCGGCCCCTGCATCGGCAGCCCGGCGGCCGGGTCGGCGGAGCCGTCGGCCGGCGCGGGGGCGCCCGAGGCCGTCGCGGCCGGGGTGGGGGTCGAGGTCCGGGTGCCGGCGAGGGTGACCAGGACGTGGCCCGCCGGGACGGCCGAGGACGGGACGGCGGTGACGCCGTACCGGGCGGCGACCGCCTGGGCGTCGGCCTTGGCGCCGGTGCCGTAGCTCACGGTGGTGGTGCGGATCCGCGCGGGCGCGTCACCGATCCGGCCGGCCTGGTAGCCGAGGTCGACCAGCGCCTTGGACTCGGTGGCGGCGGCGCCCGCGCCCGCCGTCGCGTTGACGTCGACCACCGACTTGGGCGCGGCGCTGGGCGAAGGCGAGGGCGGGGCCGTCTCGCCCGGGGCGCCGCCGGGGGCCGCGGCCGGGGCGGCGGGCGCCGGTTCGCGATTGAAGAGCTGCCGGACGATCTTCTTGATCAGGTCCGGGTTGACGGTGTTGACCTCCTGCCCGCCGACGGTCTTGAACCCGGTGATGGGCAGGGTGTTGAACTCGACGTTGCCACCGGTGAGGTTGGGCGCCTGCTGGGCGAAGTCGAGGATGTTCCACTCGTTGTCGATCACGACGTCCTTCTTCACCACCCCGAACAGCTTCTGCATCTGTCCGAAGTCGTTGAGGATGCCCTGCTGCTTGAGCTTGTACTCGACGGAGGAGATGAACGCCTGCTGCCGGTGGGTGCGGTCGAGGTCGCCGTTGGTGAGGTGGTGGCGCTGGCGGACGAAGGACAGTGCCTGGGCGGCGTTCAACGAGCTGATCCCGGCGGGCAGTTTGAGGCCGGTGCCGCCGCCCTCGTGCGCGGCGGTCCGGGCGATGATCGGATCGTCGACCGGGTGGTTGAGGCAGACCTGGATCGGTTCCACGGCCTTGGCGATGTCGTAGAAGCCGATCAGGTTGACCTCGGCGAAGTGGTCGATCGGGACGTCCAGGAAGCTCTGCACCGTCTGGATCGTGGCCGAGCGGCCGGCCTCCCGGCTCTGCCGTTCCAGATCCGCCTTGGAGAGGCCCTTGCCCGCGAGCTTCGACTCGGCGGCCTCCTTGGCGATGCCGTAGGCCTCCTTGATCTTGTGCATCTTGCCGTCGGCGCCGACGGTCTGCACGTAGTCGTCACGCGGGACGGACAGCGCGGTGACCTTCCCGCCGTTGGCCGGGATGTGCAGCACGATCAGGGCGTTGGTGTTGTAGCCGCCGATCTCGCTGGAGCCGGCGTGCAGTTCGTCCTCGACGAACTGCTTGGGCAGGTCGTTGCCGTCCATGTCCTTGCGGCTGTCGAGGCCGATCAGCAGCAGGTTGACGGACTTGTCCAGGTGCGGCGGGGCGTTCTTCTTCGCCTCGTTCAACGCACCGGACTTGATCATGCCGTCGTCCAGGCTGCGGTACTCGTACCAGGTGAAGCCGCTGGCGCCGAGCACGGCGACCGAGACGGCGCAGGCCAGGGTGCGGCCGGCCACGGTCAACGGGGCGGGCCCCCGACGGGCGGCGGAGCCACGGCGCGGGGCCCGGCCGCGCGGGCGCTCGGTGTGGTCGGTGCTGTTCGTGCGGTTGGTGCGGTCAGCCACGGCGGCCCCGTCCGCTCGGGGCTCCGGCCCTGGGGGGCCGGCGGCGGTCCAGCACCGCACGCACCACGATCACCAGCAGCGCGACCGCCAGCGCCGTCGCCATCACCGGGAACGCCTCGACCACCCAGCGCACCGCGCCGGTGCCCAGGCCCTTGCCCCGGTACTTGTCGGGATCGGCCCCGTACTCGACGGCCGAGGCCGTCAGCAGCACCACCAACGGGGTCGCGGTCAGCACCCACCAACGGCCGCTCCGGCTGCACAGCACGGCCGCGACGCCGGTGCCGAGCACCGCGCCGACCGCGAACAGGATGCCGACGCCGGGGCCGCCGAGTTCGTCGCCGATCCCGCCGAGCAGCGGCAGCCCGACCGCGGCGAGCGCGGCGACCGGTCCGCCGCGCCGACGGGCCTGCTGCCTGCGGCGCGAGGCCCCGGCGCGCTGGGCGCGGGCCTGCCCCGACGGGTCGGGGTCACCGCCGGCCGCGCGGGAGCGCTGGGCGGGCACGGCGGGGTCCTCGATGCGAGGTCCCGCGTCCTGGTACGGCGTTCTCGCCCGCTGGCCGGCCATGCGCACTTCCCTCGATCGTTTCGGCTGCGGCGGCGAGACCACGCCGCCCCTCGTGCCGGGACGCCATCCGTCCGCTGGCAATTCCCGCCGTCTACAGGCCTGTAGAGGCTGGTCTGGAGCATACAAACCCATTTCAGCAAAGTCACTCGCCGCCGTTCCGCAGCGGCGGACCGCCCGGCCGGCCCTCGTTAGGATGACCATGATCCCCGCCACGTCGGCACACCAACAGGAACGCACCAGAGGAGTAGAGCGTCACCATGTTTGAAAGTCTTAAGAACATCGCGGACAAGGCCACCGACCTCGCCCGCGAGCACAGCGACGTGCTCGGGCAAGGCCTGGAGAAGGTCGGCGACGTGATCGACGACCGCACGGACGGCAAGTACAGCGGGCAGATCGACACCGGCGTCGAGAAGGCGAAGGACTTCCTGCGCAACCTCGACGGCGACGCGAAGTCCGCCGAGTAGGACCGGCCGGGCCTCCCGCGGGGCACGAGCGACCGTACGACGGTCGAACTGGATGACGGGCGAACGGGGAGGGCCGACGGCGGTGAGCGAGGAGCAGAAAGGTCCGCGCTGGGGGCGCTGGATCGTGATCGGCGTCCTGGCGGCGGCCGGGTGGGGCATCGTCCGCAGCGGCGGCCACGAGCCCGGGGCCGCTTCGGCGGCGCCCTCGTCCTCCGCCGCCGCCCCGTCGTCCGGCGCCTCCGGTTCGGCGGGCGCCGGGTCAGGTGCCGACGCGGGAACCGGGTCGGGTGTCGGCGCGGGTGCTGGGTCGGGCGGGTCGTCGGCGGCCCCGTCGAAGCCCTCCGGCCGCTACGAGCCCGCCGACTACGCGGCGCCGGTGCGCCAGTACGCGGCCGAGGCCGGGGTCAACCCCCAGCTGCTGATGGCGATCCTCTACAACGAGGCGTACAAGCCGCACGACCCGGACTTCGAGCGGGCCTGGCAGCGCGGCAAGCCGGACGCCGCCTTCGGCATCGCCAACATGCACCGCGCCGCCTTCGACGACACCAAGCCGGGCCGCCCGTTCGCCTCCCGCCGCTGGGAGGAGCTGCCGGACGACCGCAACCTGGCCGTCCAGGCAGCCGCCTGGCACCTCCACGACCTCGCCGAACAGCTCCCCGCCAAGGTCGGCGCCCCGCTGAACAAGGACGAGCTGCTCGCCCTCGGCTACAACGCCGGGGCGGGCAACATGCTCGCCTTCGCCCGGGGCGTCAGGATCGGCCCGCAGGCGCAGTCCTACCTGGACCGCCTGCACGACAACTGGGCGAAGTCCGGCGAGGCCGTGAAGTAGCGGTTGCGGCCGGTCAGTTCGCGCCGAGCTGGGTGGCCCACTTGGCGCGCCAGGCGAGCGCGTCGGCGACGCCCTCGGCCAGGGTGCGCCGCGGCGACCAGTCGAGCAGCTCGCGGGCGGCGTCGACGGAGGCGTAGCAGCCGATCACGTCGCCCGGGCGCGGGCCGGCCTCACGGACGTCGAGCTTGCCGCCGACGGCCTGCTCGAAGGCGGCGACCAGCTCACGGACGGTGGTGCCCTCGCCCGTCCCGACGTTGATCGCCCGGAAGCGGTCGGCGGCGTCGGGGGCGATCACCTCGTCGAACCGGAGCAGCGCCGCGACGTGGGCCTCCGCCAGGTCCTGCACGTGGACGTAGTCGCGGATGCCGGAGCCGTCCCGGGTCGGCCAGTCGACGCCGGTGACGGTGAACGGGGTGCCCTCGGTGTGGGCCTCGATCAGCTTGCCGAGGGCGTGGCTGGGGTTGAGGTTCTGCAGGCCGGTGCGCAGCCGGGAGTCGGCGCCGACCGGGTTGAAGTACCGCAGGGTGATGACCCGCTGCCGCTCGGCGCCCTCGCCCCGGGTCCAGTCCTGGAGCACCTGCTCCATCATCAGCTTGGTGCGCGCGTACGGGCTGTTCGCCTCCAGCGCGGAGTCCTCGTCGACCCGGCCGTCCGGGGTGGGCGCGTAGATCGAGGCGGAACTGCTGAACACCACCCGGGTGCAGCCGTGGCGCTGGAGGGCGTCGAGCAGCTCGACGGTCTTGGCGACGTTCTCCCGGTAGTAGAACAGCGGCTTGGCCACCGACTCCGGGACGACGATCCTGGCCGCGCAGTGCACGGTGGCGTCGATGTCCGGGTGTTCGGTGAAGATCCGGTCCAGCAGGGCGGCGTCGGCGATGTCGCCCCCGTAGAAGACGCGGTTCTCCACGAACTCGGCGCGGCCCTTGGACAGGTCGTCCAGGACGACCGGGGTGATGCCCCGGTCGAGCAGGACCGAGGCCACCGTGCTGCCGATGAAGCCGGCACCGCCGGTGATCAGGACCTTCCTCATGCGCGGATGCTCCCTTGCGATCGGCCGGGCGTCCGGTGACGCCCGGTGATCGCTCAGACGTGCTTCGTGCGCCGCCGGTTCCCGGTTTGCCGGGGTGGCACGGATCACGGGTCGCCGACGGCCGGACGGGGCGGTGCCGCGCTCCGGCCCGTCAGCGGCGGGCGCGTCCGCGCAGCCAGAAGCCGGTGCCGACCAGCAGCACGGCCGCGGTGGCGGTGCCGATGGCGGCCCAGGTGGTGGCGTCGTCGGTGGTCTCGTGGGCGGGCGCGGCGGTGGTGGCCGCCGCGGCCACCACGGTCGGGCCCGCGGTGGGCGTGGCGCCGGAGGCCGTGGCGGAGGGTCCGGTGGAGGCCGCGGCAGAGGGCGCGGCGGAGGCCGAGGAGTGGGCGGAGGCGGCCGCGTCCAGCGGCACCGGGTCGCTGATCGCCGCCGCCTCGACGTCGAGTTCGCGCTCGCCGTGGCCCAAGGAGGGGAAGGCGCAGTCGACGGAGATCTTCCAGTGCCCGGCGGGCAGCAGCTCCCGGGTGGTGTACGTACCCGGGCGGCCCGGCACGGCGACCAGCCGCCAGGGGCCGACGGTCCGGCCGTCGGCGGCGGTCGCGGAGAGCGTGCCGGCGAACTCCTCGGTGACCGGGTCGTGGTCGTTCTCCCAGGTGGCGACGGTGCTGACCCGGCCGTTCTGCTGGCCGGTCACGTCCAGGTGGACGGTGTCACCGTGGGCGGCGGCGGGTGCGGCGGCGGGCAGGACGGAGACGGCGGCGAGGGCGAGGGAGGCGAGCAGCGGGCGAGTGCGGGTTCGCATGTCGGGCGGTCCTCGGCGGTGGGGGTGAGGGTAGGTGGAGCAGCGGTGCCGAGTGCGGCCGCCATCCGGTGGTGGCGGCCGCACCCGCTGTGCGGGATCGTGCGGGGCCGTACGGGTAGTACGGGGTGGTACGGGTAGTCCGGGGTGATACGGGATCGTGCGGTCGTACCGGGCTACGAGGTCTTCAGCAGCGACCAGTTCTGGTACGGCCGGCCGTTCGGCTGCTGCAACTCCAGCAGCCAACCACCGTAGTACCAACGGTCGCTGAGCCCGAGCACCAGGCCGGTCCCGTCGGCGGTGAGGGTGAACCCGCCCTCGGCCGCGTTGAGTTGCCACTTCTGCTCAGCGGTGTCGGAGCACGGCTGCTGCGCCACGTACTGCCCGGCCACCGGGGTGCCGCCGAGCTGCAGGCACTTGCCCGAGCGCGTGGACTTGATCCGCAGCGCACCGTTGCCGGCGTCCTCGAACTGCCACTTCTGGTTGGCGTAGCCGGTGCGCTGGTAGCCGATCGCCACGGTGCCGTCGTTCATCGAGCTGCCCCACAGGTCGGCGGCCTGGCCGGTGAGGCCGTTGACCATGCTGTAGTGGGTGCCGGGCTGCGGGCGGCCGGTGTCGGCGAGGGTGCGGAAGTTCGCCGCGCGGCCGGGCTTGCCGACCGTTCCGGCGGCGTCGCGGACGGCGACGGCCACGGTGTAGCCGGTCCCGGGGGCCAACCGGACCACGCCGACCACGGTCGAGCTGACGGTACCGATGGTCCGGCCGTTCAGCTGGACGTCGTAACCGGCGGCGCCGGGAACGGGGCTCCAGCTCAGCACGACCGAGTTCTGGGTGATCTGACTGGTCGTCACATCGGGACCGGCGCCACCCGGGGCCGGGGTCCTGGTCGGCGACGGGGAGCCGGTGGGCGTGGCGGTGGGGCCGCCGGTCGGCGTCGGGGACGGCGAGGGCGTGCGGGTGGGCGTGCCCGTGGGGGTCGGACCCGTGCCGGTCGGGGTCGGGGTCGGCCCGGTGGCGGTCGGGGTCGGCGTGGGGTTCGGCCCGGTCCCGCCGCCGTTGCCCGCGATGAGGAAGCGGTTGTTCGCGACGTTCCAGTGCGTGGCCAGGTAACTGCCGGGTGCCGGAGAGGTGTTGTAGTAGTCGTCGTGGTTGCAGTCGAGCCGGTCGTCGTGCGCGCGGTCCGGGCAGGCGATCCGCATCTGCGGGTAGTACGGGGCGTCCGAGTAGCACATGATGTCCCACTCGTCCGTGCAGTGACCGGCCTTGCTGGAGTTGGGCGCGCTGTTGTTCACCGCGCCCAGGTTGTGGCCGAGTTCGTGCGCGGCGGTGGTTCCGCTCCAGCAGCCGGAGTCGGTCCGGCCGTACGAGGGGCCGAAGTTGCTGAGGTTGTCCTGGCCCGGGCGCTCGTCACCGGCGAAGGTGCCGATCCCGCAGTACACCTTGGCGTCGGTGAACATCATGTACTTGCGGTCCTTGCGGTTGAACCCCTGCGCGGCCAGGGCGCGGTTGCTCGCGTTGAAGTCCTGGATCTCGGAGTCGGAGATCTGCACGTTCAACACCGAGGCGGTGCAGTCGGGTTCGGTGACGAAGCGGACGTGCCGCACGCCGCCGGTCTCGGCGGCGCTGGCGTCGTAGATGACGTCGACGTCCGCGGCCCACTTCTTGAAGGAGGACAGGTACTGGGCGAACCGGTCGTTGCCGGGGGTGTGCACGTACACCACCTGGACGCGGTTGCCGCTGCTGCCGTCACCCTCGCAGACCAGGCCCGCTCCGGCGGCCGGGGCGGCCGCGGGCGGGGCGGCGTCCTGCGCTGCGGAGCCCTGGCCGGCCTCGCCGAGCAGCGCCTTCTGGGTGGCGTCGAGGACGGGCGCGCCGCCCTTCAACAGATCGGCCGTGGAGGGCGGTTGGGCGCCGGCGGGCGGAGTGAGCGCGGGTACCCGGGCGGCCTGGGCGGCGACCGGCGGAACGTCCTTGCGGATGTCCACGTCCTTGGGCGGCGCGTCCGGGCCGTGGCTGCACTGGGCGCTGCCGGTGACCTCCAGCATGTTGCCGCAGCGGTCACTGGTCGGCAGGGTCAACCCCGCGTAGACCAGGCCGCGGTCGGGCTGGTCCTTGGGTATCGCCTTGGGCGGGGCGGCCTTCTCGTCCCGCTTCGGGGCGGGCGCCCTGGTGGCGCCCTCGGCGGTGCCCGTCTCGCCCGGGCCACCGTCGTCCGCGACCGCGTCGAGCGGCGCGTCCGCCGCCGTGACGGTACTGCGCATCGCCCCGGGCTCCAGCGCGGTGCGCAGGCCCAGGGTGCCCGCGACCAGTCCGGCCGCGACCGCCACGGCGACCAGGGCGCTCCTGCGGGTGAACCTGCGGCGCCTGCGCCGGCGGAGTTCGCTGCTCCGGTGTCCCATCGCGTTCCTTTCCTCGTGCGACGGCCCGGACCCTGTGGTGAGGGGTCCGAACCTTCCGACACGAGGGAGAGCCGGTGGGACGGCGGGGAATAACAGAAACCTCTTGCGAAAGTCCCCGGCCCGTTCGAGGCGAGGCCGAGCGGACGGGGAACGGCAGGCGGGGCCCGGCGGCCCGGGCGGCGAAGTGCCGGGGAGCGCACTCGGGGGGTACGCGCTCCCCGGCACGGGGTGGTGGCGGCCACCCGGCCGGAACCCTCGGGGTCTGCGCCCCGGCGGGCCGTGTCGAATGCTAGACCTCCCGCCGGGAGCTGGCCAGCGCCCCGAACGGGGAGGTTTCCGCCCCGGACATGCCATCGCCATACGGGATATGACGATCCGTCACTTGACTCACTACAGACCCCAGGCCGGCCCTCACCCCGGCCCTCAGGCCGCGACCCCGACCCGGGCCGGACCACCGACCGCCGGTCCGCTCGCCACCCCCACCGCACCGCAACCGCCGTGCAACCGGGCCAGCCCTGCGGCGAGCACGGCCCGGTCCCCGGCGAGCCACACCCGCAGCGCGGCGGAGAGCGCGGCACTGGCCGGGCCCGCCGACGGGCCGCCGGTGCGCACCAGCCGCTCGCCGAGCAACGGCAGCAGGTCCGCGACCGGCGCGGGCAGCCAGAGGGTGACCGCACAGGGCGCGGGCCGGGCCAGGACCCGCAGCAGCGGCAGCACCGAACCGTCGTCGTGCAGCGAGGGGATGACCTCCAGGAGCCCGTCGACCGCGACACCGGAGACGTCGCCGCCGTGGCCGCGCGCGAGGTCCCGCAGCAGCGCCCGCTCGGCGGCGGTGATCCGGACGGTCAGCATGACCTCGTCATCGCAGTCCATGGTCCCGTTCCCCTGTCGTGGAGTTGGTGGCGTCTGGAGGGTGGTGGAGCCCGGCGGGAGGTGCGGTCCGACGGGCGGTCCGGCCCGGCGGGCGGCCGAACCTCGCGGATCAATCGCGCGCCGAGGGCATTCCTGCCCCGTGACCGCCCTCCGCTACCGGCGTTATCAGGCCGTAGTGCCCGTCGTAGCGGCGGTAGAGCACCCGGGCGCGGCCGTCCTCGGGGCCGGTGTGGCAGACGAACGGGCGCCCGGTGAGCCAGAGCCGGCGGGCCGCCTCGGCGAGGTCGAGCACCGGCAGCGCGTCGCCGCCGGCGGGCCAGGGCTCGACCGCGCCGCTCAGCGGGCAGCGGTGGACCAGGCCGTCCCGTCCGGTGTCGGCGTCCAGGAACAGGTGGAACCGCCGGTCCAGGAGCAGCAGTTCGCGGGCCGCCTGCGCCTGGGTGCGGCGGGCGGGCACGACCGCCTTGTGCCGGGCGATCCGCCGCCGGGCGAGCGGCCGGTCGGCCCACTGCGGCCGGTAGGCGCTCTCGTGCACGGCGGCCAGACCGATGTCGCCCAGTTCGCGCAGCCGGGACACCCGGCCGGCCAGGGTGCCGAGCACCAGGTCGACGGCCTCCCGGGCGGTGCCGGCGGCCAGCTGGACCCGGACCGGGCCGGTGCCGTCCAGCTCGACGTCGGCCTGGGCGAGCGCGGGCCGGGTGAGCATGCGATCGCGGGCCCGGGTGAGCCGCAGCCGCAGTCCGTGGACGTCGGGGCCCAGGAGCACCGCGGTGTCCTGCGCCCGGCTCCGGGCGTACTCGGCGTCCTCGCGCGGCAGCTCGCCGCGGATCTCCACCCGGACGTCGAGGGCGGGCCGGTGGCGCAGACGGGTCATCAGGTTCCTCCTTCTCCACCCACCATGCTGGCGTCCCCGCGACCGTGCGGCGAGGGTCCAAAGACCCTCCCGCCGGGGCCCGGTACGGGCCACCGCGTGGACGGCATCGACGCAGGTCAGGGCGACGGAAGCGGGCCGCTTCGACACCGGGCGGAGGACCGGGCCGAGGGTCGGACGAAGGACCGGGCAAGGGCCGGGCGAGGGCCGGATGACGGACCGGGCCGAGGGCCGCCCCGGGGGCCGGGCGGCAGGCCTGACGGACGGACGGGCGCAGCGCCGACACGATGATCGTCCGTTGGAGTGATCCGGGCGCGTTCGGCGCAACGCCCGTCGCACCGGCGCGTTTCCCATGGCGTGCGCCCTCCGCCCCTGGCGCACGCGGGTTCCGCGCTCGTCGGCCCCCGCCACCCGGCCGGCCGGCCGGTGCCTTCCCCCGGTACCGCCCGCACCGGCCCCTCTGGTGAGAGGAAGTGTCATGACCCTGCCGACCAACGCCCTGCTGGCAGAGACACGGAAACGGATCGTCCCCCCGAGAACCACGCCACCCCCCGCACCCGCCACCCGAGCCGCCGTCCCGCCGCTCGCCCCCGGCGCCCTGCCCGGCCTCGGCCACGCGGCCGCCCTGCTGCGCGACCCGCTCGGCTTCCTCGGCTCGCTGGCCCGCCACGGCGGCGTGGTCCGCATCCGGCTCGGGCCCCGCACCGTCTGCGTGGTGACCGACGCCCGGCTGGTCCACACCCTGCTCGTCGCCCTCGCCCACGACTGCCCGCGCGGCGCCGTCCAGGACACCCTCAGGACCGCCTTCGGCGACGGCCTGCTGATGTCCGAGGGACAGGCGCACCGCGACCGCCGCCGGATCATCCAACCCGCCTTCGCCCCCGACCGGACGGCCGGCTACCTGGCCGTGATGCACCAGGTCACCGAGGAGCGGGCCGGCCGCTGGCGCGCCGGCCAAGTCCTCGACGTGGCCAAGGAGATGAACCACCTCGCGCTGGAGATCGTCACCCGCTCGCTGTTCGACGCCCGGCTCAGCGAGGACGCCACCCTCGCCTTCCACCGGGCGCTGCCCGACCTGGTGAAGGGCCAGATCGTCCAGTCCCTCTACCCTCACCCCGCCCTCGCCCGGCTCCCGCTGCCCGTCAACCGGCGCTTCGACGCCGCCGTCCGGGTGCTCAACCGGGTGGTCGACCAGGCCGTCAACGGCCGCCCCGGACGCGCCCGGCCCGACCAGCGCGGCGGCACCCTGCCGGCCCTGCTGCGCGCCGCCACCGACCCGGCCACCGGCCGTCCGCTCACCGAGGCCGACGTCCGCTCCGAGGCCATCACCATGTTCGGCGCCGGCACCGAGACCGTCTCCACCACGCTCACCTGGCTGCTCGACGAACTCCTGCGCCACCCCGAGGTGGAGGCCCGGGTCCTGGCCGAACTGGACGAGCACCTGCCCGCCGGCACCACCCCCACCCCCGAGGCGCTCGCCCGGCTCACGTACACCCGCGGCGTCACCCAGGAGGTGGTGCGGCTGCACGCCCCCAACGCCTTCCTGATGCGCACCGCCCGGGTGCCCGTCGACCTCGGCCCGTACCGGATCCCGGCCGGGACCGAGCTGCTGTACAGCCTCACCGCGCTGCACCGCGACCCGCTGAGCTACGACGACCCGTCGAGCTTCCGGCCCGAGCGCTGGCAGGACGGCGGCGGGCTCGGGCGACCGTCCTTCCTGCCCTTCGGGGCGGGCAAGCACAAGTGCATCGGCGAGGCCTTCGCCTGGGCCGAGCTGACCGTCGCGGCCGCCGCGATCCTGCGCCGCTGGCGGCCGGTGGCGGTGCCGGGGTCGCGGGCCCGGGAGGTGGTGTGGACCACCGTCCAGGCCCACGGCCTGCGGGTCCGGCTGGTGCCGCGCGGCTCCGCCGTGCCGAGCGCCGCCGCCTCCGCCCCGGCAGGGCGGGACGTGGCGGCGGACGCTGCGGTCACCGCAAGCACCACAGGCCTCGCACCGGCCGGGGCCGGCACGGAGCGGCCGCACTCCGCCGGCTGTCCGCTCACCGGCACCGCGGCCCGCCCCGGCGCGCCCGCCGCCGTACCCCTCCCCCGGCCGCCCGCCGAACTGCGCGCCGCCGCCGACCGGCACGCCGACTGGGCGGTCCGCCACGGCCTGCTCGCCCCCACCGAGCTCCCCGACTACCGGGCCTACGCCCTGCACGAGCTGATCGGCCACGCCTTCCCCCGCGCCCGGGGCACCGACCTGGACCTGCTGGTGGACATGCTGGGCTGGTTCACCGTCCTGGACGACCGCTTCGACGGCCCGCCCGGGCGCCGACCCGCCGAGGCCCACGCGCTGGTCGACCCGCTGATCTCCGCCCTCGACGACGACGCCCGCCCCGCGGCACCGGGCGACCTGCTCCTCACCGCCTGGCAGGAGCTCTGGGACCGTCAGCGCCGGTCCACCTCCCCCGACTGGCGCGCCCGGGCGGCCCGCGAGTGGCGCGCCTGCCTGGCCACCTTCCCCGCCGAGGCCGAGCACCGCGCCCGCGGCACCGTTCCCGCCCTGGGCCTCGGCCTGGCCGACACCATGCGGCTGCGCCGCCACGGCAGCTGCGTCTACCCGTTCATGAACATACTGGAACGGGTCCACGGCGCCGACGCCCCCGCCGCCCTGCACGCGGAACCCGCACTGCACCGCCTGCGCGCCAACACCGCCGACGCCGCGACGCTGATCAACGACCTCTACTCGCTGGAGCGGGAGGAACGGCAGAGCGCCGCCGCGTTCAACACCGTCCTCACCCTCCAGCGGGTCCGCGGCTGCACCCGCAGCCGGGCCGTGCGCGCGGTGCGCACCCGGGTCGGCACCCTGCACCGGGAGAACGAGCGGCTGCGCCGCGACCTGGGCCGCCGCCACCCGGCGGGGCGCTGGTACCTGGACGGCACCCGGGAGTTGGTGGCCGGCGTCCAGGCCTGGACCAGCACCAGCGACCGCTACCTGGTACCGGGCGACCGCGCTCGCTGACGGGCGTCGCGGCCGGGCCGGACGGCTACTTGCGGTCGCCGAGGGCGAACAGCAGCAGGACGAAGCCCGCGAACAGGTGGGTGGCGAAGATGTAGATGCCGGCGCGGATCAGCATCGCCTTGCGGCGGCGCTTCTCCTCGCCGGTGCTGTCGGCACTGTTGGCGCTGTCGCCCATCGGGCTGTTCTCCTCGGGTCGGTCACGGTCACGGTCGCCCGCCGGTGGGCGCGAAGCTGCAGGCTGCCGGCTGCCGGCTGCGGACTCAGCGGGGCGACCGGCCACCGGCGGCGCGCAGCTCGGTGAGCAGCGCCCCCTGGTCGGTGATCAGCTCGGTCAGGATCCGCCGCGCCGCGCTGAGCAGCTCGGCGACGTCCGGGGTGCTGAGCGCGTACACCACCGTGTTGCCCTCGCGGGTGGCCGTGACCAGCTGGGTGCGGCGCAGCACCGCGAGCTGCTGGGAGAGGTTGGACGGCTCGATACCGATCTCCGCCAGCAGCTCGCGCACCGGCCGGGGGCCGTCCTGGAGCAGTTCCAGGACCCGGATCCGGACGGGGTGGCCGAGGGTGCGGAAGAACTCCGCCTTCGCCTGGTACAGCGGGACCGGCATGGCCCGTTCTCTCCCTCGATCCGGCTCGGTGGCGGCCTGGTCGCCCGGCCGGGCGGGGTCCGTGCCACGGCCGGTAGGCATCATCGCCACAGATGAAGATTTCTTCAAGTCGTCACAGTGGAAGGTGACCTCTCCCACATCGACGGCCGGATCGGGACGGCGAAGGGCCGGACCCGGGACGCTGCCAACTCCCGGGCCCGGCAGTCTGGGTGACGAGCCGTCAGCAGCCTACAGGCACATCGACGGTGACCGGGGCCGGTCCCCGCAAGCTCCCCTCCACCGCGAGGGAGGCGTGCACGACCGACCCGCAGGGCACGGTGGCACCGACCCCGTCCACCCGGACCGTGCTGACCCTGAACTCGGTGCGCCCGGCCACCGCACCGAGCGGGCCGACGCCGGCCAGATCGGCCGACAGCCGGGTGACCAGCGCCTGCGGCGCCGGCGGCCACGGCGTTCCCGGCGAGGGCGGGCCGGCCAGCCCGATCAGGCCGTACAGCACGACGGCGTCACCGGTGACGTCCGCGCAGACCCTGGTGGACAGTCCGGCCTGGAGGCCGGAGTGCCCGCAGGTGGTGACGGTGGCGGACTCCTGCCCGGCGGCGGCCGCCGGCAGCGGCGCGCCCAGCAGCGCGACGGCACCGGCCGCGCCTGCCGCGATCCGGGTGATGCGGGTGATGCGGGTAGCGCGGGTGATGCGGTTCATGGCTCCTCCTTCGGAGGGTGTGAGGAATGAACGCGTGGGACGGGGATCGAGCAATGTGTCATGGCACATGTGACATTTCATGCGTGCCTTGACTGCAACTCTGCCATGCGATTCAAACCCCCAAGTGCCACTTCCCCTTCGAACCAATGCCTCCGACCGAAAGCACGCCTACGATGGCGTGTTCCCATCCGGCAAGGCGAACCCCCGCACCTCGCCGGGCGTCGGCCCGTTGAACCCGGGATGAACCGTTGGCCCGGCGGCCGGACCGAGCAGCGGGGCCGCCCGGTCGGCCGCCCTGGCTGCCCTGGCCGCCCTGGCCGCGCGGGCCGCCGTCAGCCGAAGTCCTCCCGCAGCGCGTCCACCCGGGCGACGGCCTCCGTGAAGGCCGCGCGGTCGAGGCCGCCGGAGTCCAGGGCGGCCGCCAGGGCGGTGGTGGCGTCCTCACCCTGCTGGGGGTCGCGGGCGGAGCAGAGGATCAGGTCCATCCCGGCCGCCGCGGCGGCGACGGCACGCGGGCCGGTCGGACCGTACGGCGTGAGGGCGTCGGCCTCCAGGGCGTCGGTGACGGTGACGCCGTCGAAGCCCAGGCGCTCACGGAGTTCGCCCTGGACCACGATGGGCGACAGCCCGGCCGGGCGGTCCGGGTCCAGCGCCGGGTAGACCGCCCAGGAGGCCATCACCATCCGCACGCCCGCGGCGATGGCGGCCCGGTACGGGGCCTCGTCGCGGGAGCGCAGCCGGTCCAGCGGGACGGGGAGGGTGACGGGGCGGGCGTCGGTGTTCTCGTCCCGGGCCGCCGCACCCAGGCCGGGGAAGTGCTTGGCGGTGGCCGCCACGCCCCGGCTCTGCTGCTCGGCGAGGAAGGCGCTGCCCAACGCGCCCACCGTGGACGGGTCCTGGCCGTAGGAGCGCTCGTAGCGGTCGATGAAGTTGCCCGGGGTGTCGTAGACGTCGAGCACCGGGGCGAGGTTGACGTTCAACCCGGCGTCGCCGAGCGTTCCGGCAGCCCCGGCGCCGGAGTCCACGGCGGCGGCGAACGGATCCGGGGCCGTCCCGGTGCGGCGGGCGGAGAGCTCCGGCGCCCCCGGCAGCCGGCGCACCTTGCCGCCCTCCTGGTCGGTCATCAGCAGCAGCGGGCGCGCGTCCGGGGCCTCGGCGGCGGCCTGCTTCAACGCGGCCACCGCCTCGGCCAGTTGCTCCGGACCGGTGACGTTCTCACCGAACAGGATGACCCCGGCCGCCCGGCCCTCCCGGATCGCCCGCAGCACCCCGGGCGGCGGGGTCGGGCCGGGGTAGGAGAGCACGATGCGCCGACCCGCGAGTTGACGCGCGTCCTGGTGCCGTCCGGTCATCGCCGGGTTCCTCTCGTCGGGGAGCCCTCTCCCGCGCGTCACCGACCCGGCGGGGACGGGGCCGAGCACGGCCGCCACCACCAACACCACTGACGTCAACCGGGCGATCCGACGTAACGGGGCCATCCGTCCCTCCAGGGTCAGCAACGGCATACGGTCCGTCAGCGTACCCAGGAACCCGCCGGACGGCAGCCCGCACACCACCGGCCCCGCCACCGGCCCCGCCACCGGCACCGGCACCGGGGCCGGGCCCCCGTTGGCCCCCGGCCGCGTGCGGTGGGCCTCAGACGGCGTGCTCGACGAACTCGCCGCAGTCGTGGAAGCCCAGGCGGCGGTAGACCAGCCGGCCTTCCGCCGAGGCCTGGAGGACGGCGATCCGGTGCCCGTGGGCGCGGGCCGTCGCCAGGGCGGCGAGGGTGACGGCGCCGCCGTAGCCGCGTCGGCGGTGGGCGGCCAGCGTGGCGATGTTGTAGATCCCGGCGACTCCGGCGTGCAGGAGGACCTCGGCCGAGCAGACCGGCCGGTCGTCGACGTAGCCGACCAGGTAGCGGGCCGGACAGTCGTCGGCGAGTGCCGACTCCGCCGCACGGGTGAAGAACCGCCGCACGGTGGCGGCCGGCGGGTCCCAGTTCGCGGCCACGACCGAGGCGTGGTCGGCGAGGCCTTCGGGTGTGGTCACGGCGCGGATGTCGAGCCCGGTGACGTGCTCGGGCGGTGGGGCGTCGTCCAGGAGCGCCCACATGGCCGTCTCCCGCTCGGACGCCTCCAGGCCGGCGGCGCTCAGGCGGGCGGACAGGTCCGCCGGGGTCGAGGCCGGGCCGACCCACCACGAGAACGGGCGCCCCCTGGCGGCCAGGTCCCGGACGGTGTCGGCGATCCGCGCGTCGGCGGTGTCCGGGCGGAAGCGGGCCAGGGCGACGATGTTGAAGGTGTCGTCGTCGAGGCCGCTGTCGGCGACCGTCAGGTCGTCCGCGTCGGCGACGGTCATGCCCGCGGTACGGCGGTGCAGGTGACAGGCGTGCTCGGCCAGGTTCCGCTCCATCCTGGCCAGCAGGTCGGCTCGCTCCGGTGCAGCGGGTTTCGTCGTCCTCATGGTGGTCGATTCGATCACGCAGGAGCCGGGCGGGCACCCGAATTGCGGCCGGCCGAGGCCCGGCGGACCAACTCCCCCAGGACGGCGATGCCTTCGGCGATGTCGCCCGGCGGGCCGGCCGCGTAGCCGAGCACCAGACCGGGCGGGAACGGCAGGCGGGCGTGCCAGGACAGGGGCTGGACCTTGACGCCGCAGGCGAGCGCCGCGGTGGCCAACTCCACGTCACTGCATCCGAGTTGCTCCGGCAGGGTGAGCATCAGGTGCAGCCCGGCGGCCGCGCCGTGCACGGTCGCGGCGGGGAGGTGGGTACGGACGGCGGCGATCATCGCGTCCCGGCGGCGACGGTGGCGGCGCCGCAACAGCCGCAGGTGGCGCTCCAGTTCACCGGATTCCATCAGCCGGGCGAGCACCAGTTGGGGCAGCACCGGGTTGCCGAGGTCCGCGAAGCGCTTGGCGTCGAGGACGGCCGCACGCAGCGGCGGCGGCACCAGCAGCCAGCCGGTGCGCAGCGCCGGGGCGAGCAGTTTGGAGGTGCTGCCCGCGTAGCAGACCCGGTCGGGCAGTTCGGCCCGCAGCGCGGGGACGGGCGGGCGGTCGTAACGGTGCTCGGCGTCGTAGTCGTCCTCGACGACCAGACCGCCCTCGCCCGCCCAGCGCAGGAGTTCACGGCGCCGCTCGCCGCCGAGGACGACACCGGTCGGGTACTGGTGGGCGGGGGTGAGCAGCACGGCGGGGGCGCCGGTGGCGCGCAGCGCGTCGACCCGGATGCCCTCGGCGTCCACCGGGACGGGCGGGGTGGCGGCGAGCCAGTGGGCGAGGTGCTGGCGGGCGCCGAGGGAGCCCGGATCCTCGACCGCGACCTCGGTGATGCCCATCCGGCCGAAGGCCCGGCCGAGCAGTGCGAGCGACTGGGCCGTCCCGGCGACCACGAGCACCTCCTCCGGGTCGGCGCGGATGCCCCGGTTGCGGGCGAGCCAGTGGGCGACGGCCTGCCGCAGGGCGGGGGTGCCGCGGACGTCCCCGTAGCCGAGGTCGGCCGCGGCGAGGCCGTCGAGGACGGCCCGTTCGGCCCGCAGCCAGGCGGCGCGGGGGAACGCGGCGAGGTCGGGCACGCCGGGGGTGAGGTCGATCCGGGCGGGGGTGGCGCGCAGGTGGTCGAACACCTCGGGGTCGGGGTCGTCCCGGAACAGCGCGGGTGCCGGGCGGGCCGGCACAGCGGCGGAAACCGCGCTGGGAACCTCGGTGGGAACCGCGGCCGGCGGCAACGCGACCACGACCGTCCCGCCCCGGCCCCGCCCGGCGAGCTGCCCCGCCTCGGCGAGCCGCCGGTAGGCATCGGTCACCACGCCCCGGGAGACGCCGAGTTCGGCCGCGAGCACCCGACTGGCGGGCAGTCGGGTGCCGGCGGGCAGCAGCCCGTCGGCGACGGCCTCGCGCAACCGGCGGGCCAGCCAGTCGGTGAGGCCGCCCGGCGGGGCCTCGGCGGCATCGAGCTGGAGGAAGTCGACACCGGTCTCCCCGACCTCCCCGGCCGGTCCGGCCTCTTTGGACCTGTCGTTCGCGGCGGCTTTGGACCTGTTCACCGGTCCATACTGACGCGAGGGTTGAGCCATGACCACCGAGACGACCCCGCTCCCCGCCACCCCGTACGTCCACGGCTACTCCGACACCGAGGCGCAGCGCCTCGGCGACCAGGCCGACACCCTCGCCGAGCTGCTGCACTCGGGCACCGCCTACCCGGCGGGCAGCCGGGTGCTGGAGGCGGGCTGCGGGGTGGGGGCGCAGACGGCGCACCTGCTCGCCACCAGCCCGGGCGTGCTGCTCACGGCGGCGGACGTCTCCGCGCGGTCGCTGGACCAGGCCCGGGCCCGGATCGCCGCCGCGGCGCCGGCCGCCCAGGTCACCTGGCACCACGGCGACCTCCACCGACTGCCCTTCCCGGACGGCGCGTTCGACCACGTCTTCCTGTGCTTCGTACTGGAGCACCTGCCCGACCCGACGGCCGGGCTGGCCGCGCTGCGGCGGGTGCTGCGGCCGGGCGGCACGATCACGGTGATCGAGGGCGACCACGGCTCGGCCTTCTTCCACCCGGAGACCCCGGCGGCCCGCCGCACCGTCGACCACCTGGTCCGGCTCCAGGCCGGGGCGGGCGGCGACGCCCTGGTGGGGCGCCGGCTGCACCCGCTGCTGACGGCGGCCGGGTTCGCGGACGTGACGGTCCGCCCGCGGACGGTCTACGCCGACGACGGCCGCCCGGCCCTGGTGGAGGGCTTCACCCGGCGGACCTTCGTCCCGATGGTCGAGGCCGTCCGGCCCGAGGCCCTGGCCGCCGGGCTCACCACCCCGGAGGCCTTCGACCGCGGCATCGCCGACCTGCGCCGGGCGGCCGAACCGGGCGGGACCTTGCACTACACCTTCTTCAAGGCGGTCGCGGTCAACCCCTGACGCGTACGGGGTCGGCGCCTACCACCAGCCGCCACAGCCGCTGGAGTCGCAGGCACGCAGGTAGACCTCATAGGCGCCCTTGTAGGAGTACTGCTTCCCGAACGTGACCTTCTTCTGCTCCAGGCCGCCGGACTCCCAGCTGATCCGCACCTCGACCCAGACACTGCCGCTCCGCGTCAACCAGGCGAACTGACCGTTGTAGCCCTTGTGCCCGTCACCCGTCCAGGACTTCTCGACTCCGGCCTTGAAGCCCTTCGGGGACCACAGGTTCACGTCCGCCCCACTCTTCGGGGCGGCAGCGGCCGTACCGGCACCGACCGCCGCTGTCAGGGCGGCGGAAGCGAGCACGAGCACCGCGTCGCGCATACGCATCGGAACGATCTCCTTCCGGACATGTCTCGCCTTCGGTGCAATGGTCCCGGAACAGCTCCCGGGAGCGTCACTCCGAAATCGGCCAGTTCGCGTCAACCACCGTGGCGGGGAGAGCCGTTCGGGGCGGACGGCGGGGTCGGACCGTTCTCCGAGGGATCGGGCTCAGGACCGAGTTCCGCCATCCGGTCGGCGATCAGGTCGACGCACTCACGGATGCCGGGCACGGGCTCCGGCGACGCGTCGCGGATCGCCTTGATCGCGTGGACGTGGCGCCGTACGGCGAGGTGTTCGTCGACCGTGCGACGGACGTCGGCGGGGAGTGCGGTCCAGAGGGGGTGGTCCATGGCCGCCATCCAAGGCGGGGCGGCCCGCCCCGGCAATCGATTAACGGCCGGTCGAACCTCCGGCCGACCCGCGGGTCAGCCGGCCGGGTCGTCCCCGAGGTCGGCGAGCAGTGCGCGCATGGCGTCGACGAGCGCGGCCCTGCGGGCCTCGTCGAGGTCGGCGAGCATGCGGTGCTCGGTGGCGATGTGGTCGGGGAGGGCGCGGTCGATCAGGGCGTGGCCCTCGGGGGTGAGTTCGACGTCGCGGCTGCGGCGGTCCTGGTCGCTGCGGGTCCGGGTGACCAGACCGCGGGCTTCCAGGCGGTCGAGGCGCTGGGTGATGGCACCGGAGGTGACCATGGCGGACTGCATCAGGCCGGTGGGGGTGAGGCGGTAGGGCGGGCCGCTGCGTTTGAGGGTGGCGAGGACGTCGAACGAGGGCGCGTCCAGGCCGTGTTCGGCGAAGGTGCGGTTGAGTTCGGCGTCGACGAGGCGGTAGAGGCGCTTGAGCCGTCCGAACACCTCCATCGGGGAGACGTCCAGGTCGGGGCGCTCGGCGCCCCATTGCGCGACGACGCGGTCGAGATGATCTGCCACGGGTTCAGGGTAAGCGATGCCCGTCGGATTCCTTAGCGATGAGGTAACTGTGAGCCACATCACCGGTGGGATCCGCCGAAGAATGCCTTAGCGCTGAGATACATTGGCTTAGTGCTAAGTAATCGCCTCGCCGTCCTGCTGACGACGGCCCTCGCACCCGCGGTCTGGGGGACGACCTACCTCGTCACCACCGAACTGCTCCCGCCCCACCGCCCGCTCCTCGCCGCCGTCATCCGCTGCCTGCCCGCCGGACTGCTGCTGATCGCCCTCACCCGCGCCCTGCCCAAGGGCGACTGGTGGTGGCGCGCCCTCGTCCTCGGCGCCCTCAACATCGGCGCCTTCCAGGCCCTGCTGTTCATCGCCGCCTACCGCCTCCCGGGCGGGATCGCCGCCACCGTCGGCGCCGTCCAGCCCCTGGTCACCGCCGGGCTCTCGGCCGCCCTGCTCGGCGACCGGCTCACCCTGCGCACCGTGCTCTCCGGCATCGCCGGCGTGGCGGGCGTCAGCCTGCTGGTGCTGCGCGCCGACGCCCGGCTGGACGCGGCCGGGGTGGCCGCCGCGCTCGGCGGCGCGGTGGTGATGGCCTTCGGCGTCGTGCTCTCCAAGCGCTGGCTCTCCCCCGCACCGCTGCTCGCCACCACCGGCTGGCAACTCACCGCCGGCGGCCTGCTGCTGGTGCCGGCCACCCTGCTGAGCGAGGGCGCCCCGCCCACCCACTACACCGCCGACAACCTGCTCGGCTACGCCTACCTCTGCCTGATCGGCGCGGCCCTCACCTACGCCGTCTGGTTCCGCGGGCTGCGCTCGCTGCCGCCGACCTCGCTGTCCTTCCTCTCCCTGCTCAGCCCGGTGGTCGCCACCCTGGCCGGCTGGCTGGTGCTCGGACAGGACCTGAGCCCGCTGCAGGCGCTCGGCGCGCTGGTGGTCCTCGGCTCGCTGATCGTCGCCCAGACCCAGCGGCCCCGCCGGGCCGCCCCGCCGTCCACCGGACCGGGACCGGACCTCCGGCCGGACCCGGTGCGCGAGAACGCCTGACCCGGCACCTCGCACCTCGCACCTCGCACACGGCACACCGCACGACACCCCACCCCTGCCCCGTCCCAGTCCCGTTCAGAGGAACCGAGGAGAGACCTTCATGCGCATCACCGTGTTCGGCGCCACCGGCAACGTCGGCCGACGGGTCGTGACCGAGGCGCTCGCCCGCGGCCACGAGGTGACGGCCGTCGTCCGCGACCCCGCCAAGCCGCACGGCCTGCCGGCCACCGTCACGCTCGCCGTCGGCGATGCCGGCGAGCCCGCCGACGTCGCCCGGATCGTCGCCGGCCAGGACCTGGCGGTCACCGCCACCCGCCCGGCGCCCGGCCGTGAGCACGAGCTGGCCGCCACCACCCGGGGTCTGCTGGCCGGCCTCGCCGGGACCGGCGTGCGCCTGCTCGCCGTCGGCGGGGCCGGCAGCCTGACCGTGCCGGGCACCGACGGCACGATCCTGGTGGAGTCGCCCGGCTTCCCCGCGGAGATCCGACCGATCGCCCTGGCCTGCGGCGAGCAGCTGGAGCTCTACCGCGCGGACGGGGAGGTCGACTGGACGTACCTGAGCCCGGCCGCCCTGCTCGAACCCGGGGTGCGCACCGGCCGGTTCCGGCTCGGCCGGGACGAGCTGCTGGTCGACGCCGACGGCAACTCGGCGATCTCCATGGAGGACCTCGCCGTCGCGCTGCTGGACGAGGCGGAGCGGCCCGTGCACCGACGTGCCCGGTTCACCGCCGCTTACTGAGCCGCCCTCCGGAACCGCACCCGCCCGAACCACCCGCCGGAACCACCCGCCGGAACCGCTGCTGAAACGCCCCCCGCCGGGCCGTGGTGCTGGATACCCCCGCCCGGGGGTGTATCCAGCACCACCCCGAAGGCGGTCTCCTGCCTCATCGTGCGTCAGCCGTCCGGCGGGACATGATCGTTCCCGTGAACACCACCGCATCCCACGGCCGCCGCGCCGCCGCCCTCGCCGCCGCGCTCCTCGCCGGCCTCGCCCTGCCCGCCACCGCGAACGCCGACTCCGGCCGCAACCCGGGGGACGCCGACCGCGTCCCCGCCCGCTACGCCCGGCAGGCGCTCGACTGGCAGCCCTGCGCGGGCCAACCGGCCCTGGAGTGCGCCACCATGGCCGTCCCGCGCGACTGGCACCACCCCGGCGCAGGCGACGACCTGAGCATCGCCGTCTCCCGGCACCGCGCCACCGACCAGGCCCACCGCAAGGGCGCGCTGATGGAGACGGCCGGCGGCCCGGGCGGGCAGGGCCTGCTGCGCCCGATGGACCTCGCCCAGGGCGCCCCCGCGGTGGCCGCCGCGTACGACATCGTCAGCTTCGACCAGCGCGGCGTCGGCCGCAGCACCCACGTCGCGTGCCAGACCCCGGAGGAGTTCCAGGAGTTCCTGGCCGGGGACTACCGCGACCGGTCCCCGGAGGCGGTCGACCGGGTCATCGCCAACTCCCGCAAGCTGGTGGAGGGTTGCGAGAAGAACAGCGGCGACCTGCTGCCCTACCTGACCACCGAGCAGACCGCCCGCGACATGGACCTGTACCGCTCGCTGCTGGGCGAGAAGAAGATCAGCTACTACGGCGCCTCCTACGCCACCATGATCGGCGCCTACTACGGGACGCTCTTCCCGCACCGGGTCGAGCGGATGGTACTGGACAGCAACATCGGCTTCGACGGCACCTGGGAGCAGTACGAACTGGGCCAGCCGATGAGCTTCCAGCGCCGCTTCGAGGAGGACTTCCTGCCCTGGATGGCCGCCCGGGATGCCACCTACCACTGGGGCTCGACCCCGGCGGAGGTCGGAGCCCACTGGGAGCAGCGGCGCGCCGCGCTGCACGACGCGCCGATCACCGACGGGTCGTTGACGCTCGGCCCCAACCAGCTGGACAACGGCACGATCAACGCGATCTACAGCGAGAAGGCCTTCCCCCTGCTGGCGAGCGGACTGACCGCGCTGGACGACTGGCAGCAGGCCGATCCGGCCGCCAAGGAGACCGCCCGCCGGCTGTTCGGCCAGTACCTCAGCCCGGAGTTCCTCGCCGAGTACTTCTCGGTGACGTGCGGCGACACCCCGTGGACGAAGGACCTGGACACCTGGATCGAGCGCGGCGCGGAGAACACCGCGCGCTACCCGCTGATCGGTGCCCGCACGCTCGCGTTCAGCTCGGTCTGCGCGCTCTGGCCGACCGCCCCGGCGCCCGAGGTCAAGGTCACCGGCGCCCACCTGCCGCCGGTGCTGATGCTCAACTCGCTGCACGACCCGGCGACGTACTACGAGGCGGCGCTCGGCGCGCACCGGGCGCTGCGCGGCTCCCGGCTGGTGACGGTCACCAGCAACGGCAACCACGGCCAGTACCCGGGCTCCGACCCGTGCGTCACGGACACCGTCGAGCGCTACCTGCTGGACGGCCGCGCGCCCGAGCACGACCTCACCTGCCCGGCGCCGCAGGCCGGTTGAGCCCCCGGGCACCGCGGCCGACCGGCCCGGCCGGGCCGGTCAGGAGCGGGCCGGTCAGGAGCGGGCCGGTCAGGAGCGGGACTTCGGCCGGAGCTTGCCGCGCAGGTGCTCGGCGGCCACGGCCAGGACGAGGAAGCCGCCCACCGACAGCTTGATCCCGGCCTTGGCGACGATCCAGCCGATGCCCGGGACGGTCCAGCCCAACCAGTGGAGCCCGGCCAGCATCGCCGCGCAGCCGCAGACGATCGCCAGCACGGTGGCACCGACGGCGGCGACCCGCGAGAGTTCGCGCGGGCCGCCGTCGCCGTGCTCGCCGGCCTCCGAAGTGGCCTCCACCGCAGTCCCGTTGGCGGTGTCGTCCGCCGCCGCTCCGGCCGTCCCGTTCGTACCCCGATCACCCATGCAGGTGATCATACGGCCTCACCGGTGGGAGTGGTGGGTGTCCCCGAGGTGCTCCCCGGTCTCGTCGTCGGGGAAGCTGACGGCCATGGTGACCCGGTACTCGAAGACGTCGTGCCGGTGCCCGGGCACCCGCGCCCAGGCGAGCGAGTGCACCTCGGCCTCCGGGGCCTGCCGGCACCAGGCGGCGGCCTCCTCCAGGGCGCGCGCTGCCGAACGCCCGGTGCACACCACGGCGGTGTAGGCGGCGACCGCGACGTCCCCGCCGGTGGTGCGGCCGCTGCGCGACACCGCCCGGACGGCGGCGGCGGCCTGGGTCAGGTCACGGGCCAGGTCGTCCACCACCCGAGGGGGTGCCGGCAGGACCACCGCCCCCTCGGCGACGGTCTCCGGCAGGTTCGCGCTCACGGCTTCGGCCTCCATCCACATGGTCACGCGGCACAGCATGCCGGACCGGGATTCCTGGCATGCCCACTTTCACCTGAACGTCATCCGTCCAGGGCCGAGTTGGGGACGCCCCCTGGCGCCCGACCGTCCGTCCTGCTAGGGAAGGCCGCCCACGGGGGCGGGCATCGGGCCAGGTCAGCGGGGTTCGCGACGGGCGCCGCCGGGGAGCCCGAAACGACGCCCACGCACCACCCCCGCGCTTCGAACCGCCCGTCCGACCACCGGGGCGCCCGGCCGACCGGCGTTGGCCCCACGGCCAACTCCCGTTACCGGCAGCGGAGATGAAGCGCGGAGCGGGCGCCGCGCGACGGCTCCGGGCCGACCGGCCCTCGGCCGGGACACCGCGTTCACCCGTCGTCGGGTTCGCGGCCGCCTCCCGTCCATCCTGGACCTGTCAGATCGTCGTGATACTAATCGTTGCGGCGGCGGGCGCCGCCGATTCGGCGGGCGGGCACGATGACGAAGGCTCAACCGTTCCGGGAGGGTCCGGACGGCGACGGGGAGGGGCAGCAGATGGCGGCGAGGATCGGCAGTGCCAAGGGCGGGCGGAAGGTACGGATCGGCAAGCGGGTCACCGGCACGGCGGCCGCGTTCGCCGCGCTGGCCGCGCTGACCGGCTCTCAGGTGTCGGGCCTCGGGCTCGCCCCGGCCGCCGCCGCCGACACCGGGCAGGCACAGGACGCCGCCGCGCAGTCCGCGAGCGGCTCCACCACCCCCTTCGGCGGTCCGGCCGCCGGAGTCCCGGGCACCGCGGCCGACGGCGGCAGCGCCGTCCAGCTGCCGCAGCCGCCCGGCACCCAGCCCGGTCTGCCCGCGGCCGGCCCCTTCACCGCCAACGGGCCCTCGCTGCCCGCCACCGTCTTCGCCGCGTACCAGAAGGCCGAGGCCTCACTCGCGCAGCGTTCGCCGGGCTGCCACCTGCCCTGGCAGCTGCTGGCGGCGATCGGCCAGGTCGAGTCCGGCCAGGCGAACGGCGGCAAGGTGGACGCCGCCGGCACCACGCTCACCCCGATCCTCGGCCCGGTGCTGGACGGCAACGGCTTCGCCGCGATACCCGACACCGACGGCGGCCGCTACGACGGCGACTCCCGTTGGGACCGCGCGGTCGGCCCGATGCAGTTCATCCCCTCCACCTGGGCCTCCTGGGGCGTGGACACCACCGGCAAGGGCACGGCCGACCCGAACAACATCTTCGACGCGGCCGAGGCCGCCGGGCGCTACCTGTGCGCGGGCGGCCGGGACCTCTCCGACCCGGCCCAGCTGGACCGGGCGATCCTCAGCTACAACAACTCCACCGAGTACCTGCGCACCGTCCGCAACTGGATGGCGCACTTCGGCAGCGGCCAGGTGACCACGGTCGCGGACCGCCCGGGCGTCCCGACCCTGCCCGGCTCGACGCCCTCGCCCTTCCTCCGGCCGTCCGGCAGCACCGGCACCCCGGGCACCACCCCGACCGGCGGCACCGGCACCGGCCCGACGCCGGGCGGCCAGCCGACGGTGCCTCCGGTGACGCCGACTCCGACGCCGTCCGCGCAGCCCACCGGCACGCCGACGCCGAGCGGTTCGCCCTCGCCCTCCGCCAGCCCGACGGCCACCCCGAGCGGCACGCCGACGACGACTCCGAGCACCACGCCGACCGGCAGCGCCTCCCCGACGGCCACGCCGTCCGGCACCCCGACCGGCACGCCGACGTCCTGCCCGAGCCCGACCGCGACCGCGACGCCCACCGGAACGGCCACGCCGAGCGGTTCGCCCTCGCCCACCGCCGGCCCGACGTCCACCCCCACCGGCACCCCGTCGGCCGCTCCGTCCACCGCCCCGAACTGCGCGACGCCCACCCCCAGCGGCAGCCCGAGCGCCACCGCGACCCCCAGCGCCCATACCTCCGCCGCGTCGACCAGCACGCCGACCGGCACGCCGAGCGCCTCGCTCTCGCCCTCCCCCTCGGCGAGCGCGAAGAAGTAGCACCCGCGGACGCACCGCACCCAACCGCCGACGGCGGCAGAACGGCCCGACCGGCCGGACTGCCGCCGTCCGCACCTCCGGGACGCGAACGCCGTCGGGGCCGAGCTCCTACAGCTCCAGGTGCCGCGCCGCCCGGTGCACGCGCCAGCGGCCGAGCATCCCGTGCAGCTCGTCGATCATGAACTCGAAGAAGGCCGCGCTCTCCGCGAGCCGCTCCCCCGCGACCGTGCCCCTGCCGACGGTCACCTCCCCCTCCTTCAACACCCCGATCCAGCGCAGCAGCAGTTCGTCGCGCCGGGTCAGCGACTCGAACCAGACGTCGTTGAGCACCCGGTAGCGGTCGCGGCGGGAGCCCGGCTCGCGCTCCTTGGCGACCAGACCGACCTGGATCAGGTAGCGCATCCCGCCGGAGACGGCCGCCGGGCTGATCTGCAGCCGCTCGGAGAGCTCGGCGGAGGTCAGCACACCGCTCTCCTCGGCCATCAGGCAGGAGAAGATCCGGGCGGGCATCCGACCCATGCCGGCGACCACCAGCTCGGCCGCGAACCGCTCCACGAAGTCGGCCACGGCCTGGTACTCGTGCCACCTGCCCGGCGTCGGCGCCGCCCCCTGCTCCGCACTCCGCTCCGGTTCCCGTTCCACCGCTCTCCCCTTTCCCGGAGATCATCCGCCCACTGACCGAACTTTAACGCCTTCCCAATATTCACGTTTTTCTGAAACTACGGTAGCTTCGAAAGCATGACCAAGGCCATCATCCTGTCCGGCCTGCGCAAGACCTTCGGCCGGACCACCGCGCTGGACGGCCTCGACCTCACCGTCGAGACCGGCGAGGTCCACGGCTTCCTCGGCCCCAACGGCGCCGGGAAGTCCACCACCCTCCGCGTCCTGCTCGGCCTGCTGCGCGCCGACGGCGGCAGCGCCCGACTGCTCGGCAAGGACCCGTGGCGCGACGCCGTCGAGTTGCACCGCCGCCTCGCCTACGTCCCCGGGGACGTCGAGCTGTGGCCCAACCTCACCGGCGGCGAGGCGATCGACCTGCTCTGCCGACTGCGCGGCCGGCCCGACCCCCGCCGCCGGGACGAACTGGTCGAGCGCTTCGACCTCGACCCGACCAAGAAGGGCCGCAGCTACTCCAAGGGCAACCGGCAGAAGGTCGCCATCGTCGCCGCACTCGCCTCCGACGCCGAACTCCTGCTGCTGGACGAGCCGACCTCCGGCCTGGACCCGCTGATGGAGGTGGTCTTCCAGGACGTCGTCCGGCAGGCCAAGGACCAGGGCCGCACCGTCCTGCTCTCCAGCCACGTCCTGGACGAGGTGGAGAAGCTGGGCGACCGGGTCAGCATCATCCGCCGGGGCCGGGTGGTGCAGAGCGGCACCCTGTCCGAACTGCGCCACCTCACCCGCACCACCGTGGAGGCGGAGACCGACCGGCCCGTCACCGGACTGGACGCGCTGCCCGGGGTGCACGCCCTGCGCACCGAGGGGCGCCGGGTCCGCTTCGCCGTGGACGGCACCCGGCTCGACGCCGCGGTACGGATGCTGAGCGAGGCCGGACTGCGCACCCTCGTCAGCCACCCGCCCACCCTGGAGGAGCTCATGCTGCGCCACTACGGCGACGAGCTGGCCGCCAACGGGCACCGCCCCGACCCCGAGGCCGTCCGATGACCGCCACCACCGCCCCCACCGCCCGGGGCGCCGCCCCGGTCCGCCCCGGCGGGCCCGCCGCCCTGGCCGGCGCCGCCACCCTGCTGCGCTTCGCGCTGCGCCGCGACCGGGTGCGGCTGGGCGCCTGGGTGCTCGGCCTCGGGCTGCTCACCCTGGCCACCGCCGACAGCGTCCACTCCGTCTACCCGACCGCCGCCGACCGGGCCTCGATCGCGCACGCCTCGGCCAGTCCCGCCGTACTCGCCATGACCGGCCCGGCCCGTTACCTGGCCGACTACACCTGGGGGGCGATGCTCGGCCACCGGCTGCTGGGCCTGCTGGTCGTCCTCGCCGGTCTGCTGAACGTGCTGACCGTCATCCGGCACACCCGGGCCGAGGAGGAGGGCGGCCGCGCCGAGCTGGTCCGCTCGGCCGCCGTCGGCCGGCACGCCCAGCTCGCCGCCGCGCTGGCCGCCGCCGCGGTCGCCGACCTCGCCCTCGGCCTGCTGCTCGCCCTGGGCCTGCCCGCCCTCGGCATCCCCGGACTGGGCGCCGGCGGCGCGCTGCTCTACGGCGCCGCCACGGCCGTCGGCGGGCTGCTGTTCGGGGCCGTCGCCGCCGTCACCGCGCAGGTCTCCGCGCACGCCCGGACGGCCTCCGGGCTCGCCCTCGCCGTACTCGGCGCCGCCTACGCGCTGCGCGCCGCCGGGGACACCGGCCGGACCGGCCTCTCCTGGGCCTCCCCGATCGGCTGGCTCCAGCGCGGCTACCCCTTCGTCGAGGACCGCTGGTGGCCGCTGCTGCCCGCACTGGCGCTGGCCGCCGGCACGGCCGTGGCGGGGTTCGCGCTGAGCACCCGCCGCGACTTCGGCGCCGGGCTGCGCGCGGCCCGCCCCGGCCCGGCCACCGGCAGCGCCTTCCTGGGCACCCCGTTCGGCCTGGCGCTGCGGCTGCACCGCGGGCTGATCGGCGGCTTCGCGGCGGCCCTGCTGCTGCTCGGCGCGATGTACGGCTCGCTGCTCGGCGAGGCCGACTCGATGCTCCGGGACGTCGACCGGATCAAGGAGGCGCTGGCCCGGCTGGGCGGCCACTCCCTCGCCGACTCCTTCGCGGCGCTGACGATGCTGGTCGTCGCGGTGGTCGGCGGCGTCTACGCGGTGCTGGCGGCGCAGCGTGCGCGCGCCGAGGAGAGCGCCGGGCGGGTGGTGCCCGTGCTGGCCGCGGGGGTGTCGCGCTCCGGCTGGCTGGGCGGGCACCTGGCGGCGGCGCTGCTGGGCTCCGTCGTGGTGATGGTGGCGGCGGGCACGGGTTTCGGCCTGGCCGGGGCGCTGTCGACCGGCGACGGTGCCGTGTTCCTGCGGCTGCTGGGTGCGGCGCTGGTTTTCGTGCCCGCGCTGTGGGTGACGGTGGGCTTCGCGGCCGCCGTCCACGGTTGGCTGCCCCGGGCCACGGCGCTGGCCTGGGCCGTCCCGGCGTACGCGTTCGTGATCGGCTACCTGGGCCCGTTGCTGCAACTGCCCCGGGGGCTGGACGGGTTGTCCCCGTTCGGCCGGGTGCCCCGGCTCCCGGCGGCCCGGATGGACTGGGCGCCGCCGATCGTGCTGACCCTGGTCGCGGCCGCGCTGATCGCGCTGGCCCTGGCCGGGTTCCGGCGCCGCGACCTCGACTGAGGCGCCGGAGCCCGGGCCCGGGTCACAGGTGCTTGACCAGCTCCGGCATGAGGTCCTGGAAGGTGCGCCCGCTGGCGGGCTGGCCGATCGCGGCCATCTGCCAACCGCCCGGTGTGCGCTGCACCTTGGCCATGATCTGGGCGGTGTAGGGGCCGCCGCCGGTGAGGGTGTAGCGAGCCAGTTCGACGCCGGTGGTCTCGTCGACCAGGCGGCAGAAGGCGGCCTCGACCTCCTGGAAGGTCTGCCCGGTGAAGGAGTTCACGGTGAAGAGGATCTGGTCGACCTCGGCGGACACCTTGGTCAGGTCGACGGTGATCGACTCGTCGTCGGTCGCGTCGCCCGAGCCGCCGACCAGGTTGTCCCCGCTGTGCCGGACGGAGCCGTCGTTGCTGGTGAGGTGCTGGAAGAAGACCACGTCCAGCGGCTTGCCGTGGGCGAAGAGCACCGCCGAGGCGTCCAGGTCGATCTCCTGCCCGGCGGACAGCAGTTTGGCCAGGAAGCCCTTGCGCTGCACCGCCCGCCAGCCCAGGCCCATCCGGACCACGCTCAGCTGCCCACCGCCCGGCTTCTCCAGGCTGATCTTCTGCCCCTTGGCCAGCGAAACGGCCATCGTGCCCTCCTCGTTCCCGCCGCCGTCCGTGCCGTGAACCTATCGCACACAGAGAAACTATGATCATCGGACGGCGTCCGTCCAGGTCCCCTACCCAGGCGGCGGCGCTCCCACCCACCAGCCCCACCGGCCCCGCTCGCGGCGGTGCTCCGCGCACCGGCGGATCCACCCGTCCGACGACTGGCGTAGCCATGACAGGGGACCGGCCCGACGGGCGGCGCACCGTCTAGGGTCGCCTCGGAGCCGCTCCGACCCACGCTGGGGGACCACCATGCCCGAACAGCACGACGGAACACCGCCCGCGGCCACCGCCGCCACCACCGCCCGCCTCGGCCGCCGCCGGCTGCTCCGGGCCGGCCTCGGCGCGGGCGGCGCCCTCGCCGCCGGCCGCCTGCTGCCAGCCGGCCCGGCCCGGGCCGCCACCCCGTTCGCCCCGGCCCCGCCGACCGCTCCCGCCGCCCCGACCCTGACCGCCCGAGCCGCCCGAGCCGTCCGCCCGGCCGCGCCGGGATCCACCGCGGCGCAGCCCTGGCCCGACTGGACCCGCTACGCCCGGATCGCCGACGGCACCTTCAACGAGCCCGCCGACATGCAGGGTTACGTCGACGCCCTCAAGGCGCAGAACGTCAGCGTCATCGAACTCGACACCCTGCTCTCCAACTGGCTCACCGACGCCGAGTTCGCCGCCCACATGGCCGACGTGAAGACCTTCACCGGCCTGGCCCACGCGGCCGGCCTCAAGGTCGTCATGTACTACCCGTCCCTCGAACTGATCTCCCCCGGCGGTGAGAAGGGCCGCTCCTTCTACAAGGACGACCACGGCAAGGACTGGGTCCAGCGCGACCTCGCGGGCAAGCCCAACGTGTTCTACGGCAGCGTGGTGGTCTGGGTCGACCCGGGCGACGAGAGCGTCTGGCTCAGCCCCCACTCGCCCTGGCGGGACTACTACCTCCGGCGGATCAAGGGGGTGGCCGCCACCGGCGTGGACGGCATCTGGCCGGACGTGCCGATCTACTTCGACGGCGTGCTCACCTGGTGCGACGCCTCCAGCTGGGGCGCGGCCGCCTTCAAGGCCGACACCGGGCTCGCCCTGCCCCGGGCCGCCGACTTCACCGACCCGGTGTTCCGCCGCTACGTCGAGTGGCGCCACCGCAGCCTGCTCGGCTTCCAGTTGGACATCGCCGCCGCCGGGCGCTCGGTCAACCCCGACCTGGTCACCTTCGTCGAGACGGTCTCGATGGACTACCGCTACGCCACCTCCATCGGCCTGGACGGCGGCTACCTGCGCACCGCCGAGGGCGCCGTCTCCCAGGTCTGGGAGGTGGACATCCTCGGCAACTACGACGGGATGCGGCACGCCACCGCCACCGACTGGACCTGCCTGATCTCGATGTACAAGTACGCCCGCGCGGCCAGCGGCGCCAAGCCCGCCTGGGCGTTCTCCTACGGCTGGCAGGCCGACGACGCCTCGCTGGTGATGTCCCAGCTGATCGCGGCCGGCTGCAACCCGTACGAGGTGAGGACGCCGTTCAAGAACGACACCGTGGACGCGGCCATGCGCGCCCGGATGTACGCCTTCGTCCGGGCCAACCAGGCGAAGCTCTACGACCCGGTCTCCGCGGCCCGGGTCGGGGTCTACCACTCCGCGCCGTCCCGGGACTACGTCGCGCCCGGCGAGGGCAACGGGATGTACGCCAACGCCAAGGCCCCGGCCGGGATCGCCGACTGGTGGGGCGGCGACGACCCGCAGATGAGCTGTGCCGCGCTGCCCTGGCTCGGCGAGTTCCGCGGCACGGTCAAGGCGCTGGTGTACGCCCAGGTGCCGTTCGACACCGTGCCCAGCCCCGGCCTCGTCGCCGCCGACCTGGCCCGCTTCCAGGTCCTGCTGCTGCCCAACCTCCAGGCCGTCTCGGACGCCGAGGCGACCGTGCTGCGCGGCTTCGTCGCGGCCGGCGGGACGGTCGTGATCACCGGCCCGGCCCCCACCGCGCTGGACGAACTGGGCGGCCGGCGGGCCGAGTTCGCGCTCTCCGACGTCCTCGGGCTGCGCCGGGCAGACCCGTTGCCCGCGAGCCGGCGGAACTCCTACGGCAGCGGCAGCTGCTGGTACCTCAAGGCCCTGCCCGGGCTGAGCTACCTGTCGAACACCGACCAGGCCTCGGCCGACCAACTGCTGGCGGCGGTACGGCAGTCGGCGCCGCCCGCCGTCACCCTCACCGGGGACCGGCGGATCTTCCTGGACGCCCGGCGGCTCGGCGGCGACACCGTCGTCCACCTGGTGAACTTCACCAACTTCGGCGACGCCCCGGCCGACTTCCGCACCACGCCCGTCAACTGCACCCTCTCCTACGCGCTCCCGGCCGGAGCGGTCGTCACCGCCGTGACCGTCGCCAGCCCGGACGGCACCGACCCGGCGCCCCGGCCCGTCCCGTACACGGTGACCACCGGGACGGTCGGCGTGCCGCTGACCGTCGTCCAGTACTCGGTGGTGACGATCAGCGCGTCGGCGGCCTGACCGGGGGGCGACCGGGCGGGTCAGGCGTCGCCGTCCAGCAGGTGCTGGCGCACCTCCTGGAAGGTCCAGGCCCCGCCGGCCGGCCGGGAGAACACCCAGACCAGGTCGAACCGGTCCGGCCAGGTGCCCGGCGCCCCGCTGCCGGCCGCTCCGAGCGCCTCGACGATCCGCGGGATCCGGGAGTGCTCCCAGCAGATCAGCACCGGCTGCGTTCCGGCGAGGGCGGCGGCGGCCAGCTGGGACTCCTGGGACTCGGCGTAGGTGGTGTCCACGGTCAGTCCGAGCCCGCCGGCCAGCGGGGTGACGGTCTGCCGCATCCGGTGGGCTCCGGCCAGCGGGCCCTGGTCGGTGGCGGCGTAGATCCGGGCGGGGGTGCGCAGGCCGGTCGCGGGCGGGGTGGTGAACAGGGTGGGCAGTGCCTTGGCCCGGTCCCAGCCGCGCTGGGTGAGGGACTTGCCGTCGTGCTTGCCGTTCTCGTCCAGGCCGGGCTGGTTGCCGTCGGGCTTCTCGCCGTGCCGGATGATCATCACGAAGGCGGCGCCGCCCGGGTCACTGGCCCTGGCCACCGGGCCGTTCTTGTCGGCCTTGTCCTTCTTGCCGGAGGAGCAGCCGGCGAGCACCAGCGGGGCGGCGGCCGCGAGGCCGGTGAGGAGCAGCCGGCGGGTGGGGCGGGCGGTCGTGGGCCGGGCGCTCACGCGGCACCCCGCTCCAGGCGCACCAGCGCGTCGATCGCGACGCCCGTCGCGACGCCGGTCGCTCCGCCCGTCGCACCGCCCCGGTGGCCGGGTTCGGTGTCGACCTCGCGCCGGACGCGCTCGGCCCGCACGGTGTGCAGGCCGTAGGGGGCGAGGTCGGCGAGGACGTCCTGCGGGGTGAACAGCACGGCCGGGTCCTGCGGGCCGCCGACGCCTTCGGTGAGGTTGCTCAGGTCGTGTCCGATCACCAGCAGGGTGCCGCCGGGGGCGAGTGCTTCGGCGGCGCGGTGCAGTGCGGCGCGGCGGTCGGCGGCGGGCAGGTGGAGGTAGGCGACCAGGACGAGGTCGTAGCCGACGGTGGGGGCCTCGTGGGTGCGGGCGTCGCCGTGGCGCCAGGTGAGGCGGTCGGCGACCTCGTCGGGCAGTTCGGCGGTGAGCCGTTCGGCGCGTTCGAGGGCGACGGCGGAGAAGTCGAGGCCGGTGACCTCCCAGCCCCGGGCGGCGAGCCAGATGGCGTTGCGGCCCTCGCCGGTGGCCAGGTCGAGGGCGTGGCCGGGGGCGCGGCCGGTGAGTTCGCGCACCACCCACCGGTTGGGCGCGGCGCCCCAGACCAGTTCACTCGCGGCGTAGCGGTCGTCCCAGCCCTGACTGTCCATGCGCTCCTCCGTTCGGCAGTCCTGTTCCGTCCCGGTCAACCTACCGGTCGGCCGCTGTTCGCCGCCCGGGTCGGTCCAGCGGGTGGACACCCTTGACGGCGAATATTGGTCCAGTCCAATCTGTTCAGTCGAGCACCCGTCAAGCACGTGTCACCCCGCCCGGTCGCCCCCACCGCGTCCGGGCCGGCTCCCCACGGCCCGTCCGGGCCACGCACCGCCGGAACCCCCACACATCCGGAGGACACCCCGCATGCACGACCGCGTCCTGCCCGCACGGCCCGACCTGCCCGCCGAGGGTCGAGCCGCCCGTCGGGCCGCCCGGCACAGACGGGCCACCGCACTCGCCCTGGCCGCCACGCTGACCACCAGCGGCGCCGCCCTCGCCCTCACCCTCGGCTCCGCCGCCGCCTCGCCGGTCAACCTGCTGGCCAACGGCGGCTTCGAGACCGGCACCCTGTCCGGCTGGAGCTGCTCCAACGGCTCGGTGGTCACCACCCCGGTGCACGGCGGGAGTTACGCGCTCAGCGGCGCCGCCTCCGCCTCCGACACCGCGCAGTGCCAGCAGACCGTCACCGTCCAGCCGAACACCAGCTACACCCTGGCCGGCTTCGTCCAGGGCAGCTACGTGTACCTGGGCGCCACCGGCACCGGCGTCAACGCCTCCAGCTGGACGCCCGGCGGGACGGGCTGGAACCAGCTGAGCAGCACCTTCACCACCGGCGCCACCACGACCTCCGTCACGGTCTTCACCCACGGCTGGTACGGCACCGGCACGTACTACGCGGACGACCTCACCCTGACCGGTCCGGGCGGGCCGACCTCCACCACCAGCCCGACGGCCACGGGCAGCCCCACGGCGTCCACCAGCCCGACGGCTTCGGGCAGCCCCACGGCCACCGGCTCGCCCAGCGGAAGTCCGACCGCGACGGGCTCCCCGAGCGGGAGCCCCACCGGCAGCCCCACCGGGAGTCCGACCGGGAGTCCGACCGCGACCGCCACCGCGAGCGGCCCGGCCGGGGACGGCAAGGTCACCACCCCGACCGGCGTCACGGTCAGCAAGGTCACCTCCGGCGCCGTGGTGCTCGGCTGGCAGCCGTCCACCCTGAACGGCGACGACGGCCCGGTGGCCTACAAGGTGTGGTCCAACGGCCAGTTGGTCGCCACCTCGATGGGCACCTCGGTCGCCGTCAGCTCGCTGCGGCCCGGCCAGGCCTACACGTTCAGCGTCCAGGGCTACTCGGGGAGCCACGCCTCCGCCCAGTCCGCCCCGGTGAGCACCACGACCGCCGCGGCGCCCGCCCAACAGCCGGTCCGCGCGGCCTACTTCGACCAGTGGGGCATCTACGAGAACGCCTACTACCCGAAGAACGTCGACACCAGCGGCGCCGCGAACAAGCTGGACGTCGTCCACTACGCCTTCGCCAACATCGACCCCTCGAAGTTCACCTGCTTCCAGGCGGTGAAGGCCTCCGACTCGGCCAACGACTCCGACCCCAACGCCGGTGACGGCGCGGGCGACGCCTACGCCGACTACCAGGACGGCTACACCTCCGCCACCAGCGTGGACGGCAGCACCGACGGCTGGGACCAGCCGCTCAAGGGCAACTTCAACCAGCTGCGCCAGCTCAAGGCCAAGTACCCGAACCTGCGCTTCACCATCTCGATCGGCGGCTGGACGTACTCCAAGTACTTCTCGGACGCGGCCGCCACCGACGCCTCCCGGAAGGCCTTCGTCTCCTCCTGCGTCGACATGTTCCTCAAGGGGAACCTGCCGACCGGGGTCGCCGGTGACGCCTCCGGCGGCGCGGCCTCGGCGGCCGGCATCTTCGACGGCATCGACATCGACTGGGAGTACCCGGGCTCGGCCGGCGGCCACACGGGCAACCACTACTCCCCCGCCGACAAGCAGAACTACACCCTGCTGCTCAAGGAGTTCCGCACCCAGCTGGACGCCCTCGGCGCCGCCCAGGGCAAGCGCTACCTGCTGAGCGCCGCGCTGCCCAGCGGCCAGGACAAGATCGCCCAGCTGGAGACCGACAAGATCGGCGCCTACCTGGACTACGCCGACGTGATGTCCTACGACATGCACGGCTCCTGGGACGCCAAGGGTCCGACCAACCACCAGGACCCGCTGCACGACAGCCCGGCGGACCCGACCACACCGATCACCCCCGGCACCCGCAAGTACAACGTGGACACCACCCTCACCGCGTACACCGCCGGCCTGCCCGAGTACGGCATCCCCGGCGGCTTCCCGGCGAACAAGATCGTGCTCGGCATCCCGTTCTACTGGCGCGGCTGGACCGGCGTCCCGGCCGGCGCGAACTACGGCCTGTACCAGAGCGCGACCGGCCCGACGGCCGCCAAGCCGCTCAGCCAAGAGGCCGGTCTGGCCGCCTGGAAGGAGCTCAACCCGACCGCCGCGCAGACCCATTGGGACCCGGTGACGGAGAGCAGCTGGGTCTACGACGGCACCAACTTCTGGACGGGTGACACCCCGCAGGCCGTCCAGGCCCGCGGCGCCTACGCCAAGGGCAAGGGCCTGGGCGGCCTGTTCGCCTTCTCGCTGGAGAACGACGACGCCTCCGGCACCATGCTCAACTCGATGGACAACAGCCTGCGCTGACGTCGAGCCGGTCGAACGACCGGCGCCGGTGGCCCCGTTCGGGACCACCGGCGCCGGCATCGGTCTCGGCCCCGGTTCAACTCTTGAGGTTGAGCGAGGGGAAGAGGTCCGTGAAGGGCTGGGTGGTGACCGAGACGCTCCGGGCGAACGGATCGTCGAAGTCCCAGATCATGAACAGCAGGAAGGCGATCAGCACGCTGAAACAGGCCGCCAGGATCAACTCCCTTGGGGTGCGCTGGATCTGCAGCGCGAACAGCATGCCGATGGTCACCACCGCCCCGCCGATCAGCCCGAACCACACCACGCCCGGCATGGTCGGCCCGGCGTTCTGGCCGCGCTGGTTGCGGGAGTCGGAGGCCTGGCTGATCCGGTCGGTGATCGGCTGGTAGGCCTGGGCCTCCAGCTCCGAGGCCGGCGCCCGGGAGACCACCTCGTTCTGGATCTTGTCCAGCAACTCGGTGCCCTTGTCGGTGATCTCACCGTTCTTGCCCATGTAGTCCCACTCGACGGTCACCACGTAGGTGACGTACGCGTCGACGTCGGCCCGGACCTGGTCGCGGAACTCGACCGGGTAGACCACCGCCCGGTCGCTGACCTCCCGCAGCGACTGGGCCTCACGGAACAGGTCGTCCTGGGCGGCGCCGCGCGCCTCCCAGACACCCGCGATGGCGAGGCCGAGGACGATCGCGTAGACCACTCCGATCATCATCGTGATGTACTCGATGACGTCCGGCGTCTCGTCGGTGTTCTCGACGACGCCGGTGCCGCGGCGCCGCAGCACCACCACCGCCAACACAACGGCACAGGCCGCCGCCAAGGCGATGATCAGCGCCACCCACTCGGACATGGGAACTCCCTTCTCTGGCTTGGCTCGTGACGTGAAAGGCGAACCCCCGGGCCCGCTCGACAGGACTCGACAGGAGGAGCCGGGGGAAGGTCGGGACGGGAGGCCGTCAGGACCCGGAACCACCGCGGCCGCGGCCACGACCCGGGCGCAGCGAGGCCGCCGCGAGCACCGCGGGGACGGTGATCAGCAGCATCGTGGTGGTGGTCGAGGCGCCGTGGTGCGGCGGCGCGACGGGCCCCGGTTTGGCGGCCCGCACCACCTTGAAGGAGGGATGCGCCGACGGCGTGGGCCGGGCCGGGCTAGGACGGGCCGGGCTCGGCAGCACGGGGCTGGGCGCCACCACGGCGGGGACCGTCGGGTCGGGCACCGCCGGAACCGGCACCACCGGTGGCGGTGGCGGAGCGGGGGCGGCGGGCGCCGGGGCCGCGGGCACGGCGGGCACCGCCGGGGGCGGTGGCGCCGGTGCGGGGGCGGGCGGCGGCGGAGACGCCGGGGCCGGGGCCGGGGGCGACGCAGGCGGGCTGGGGGCCGGGGGCGACGGGACCGCGGTCGGGGACGGCGTGGGGGTGGCGCTCGGGGTGGGCGTCGGCGTCGGGGTGTGGGTAGGGGTGGGGGTCGGCGTCGATGTGTGCGTAGGTGTCGGCGTCGGGGTCGGGGTGGCCGTCGGGGTGGGGCTCGGGCAGGGGTGCGGATGGTGGTGGTGATGGTGGTGCCCCCCGTGGCCCCAGTGCCACCAGCCGTCCCCGTGCTCCCCCTGCCCGTCGTCACCGGACCATTCGCCGCCGCCCCCGTGGCCGCCGGACCCGTGGCCGTCGGTCGGTCGCCCCGGCGCCGGCCGGAGCCCGGCCGTGCCGGAGGGCGAGGGCACCGCGGGCACCGTGCCGGCCGTCAGCGGCCGGTGGCAGTGGTGGTGGTCGTGCGGCGGCCGGGGCCCGTGGTGGCGGCCGACGTCGGGGGCGACGGTGACGCCGACCTCGACGTCCACGTCCACTCCGACGTCCACGCTGCCGCCCGGGCCCACCGTGGTGGACACGTCCGTCCCGGTGCACACGCAGGTGTCGACGGCCGCGCCGTTCGCGTGCCCGCCGGGGCGTTCGGCCCCCGAGGCGCTGGCCCCGCCGACCAGTGCGCACATCGCCACCACGCCGACCGCCGCGCCGATCAGCCGCGCCCGCCGACCGGGGACCGCGCCCCCGCCGCCGTGCCGCGGTATCCGTCGGTACTGCCGGCGCTGCGGCATGGGCTCCACACACCTCTCGGGTCGTCCGGGCAGGACGGAAGGGATTTGGCTGATCAGCCGACAGGAACGGACGGCAGTGGTCGGATCCGGATCAGAGCCGATCGGGTACGACCATGCGCATTCAGACGTGATCAGGCGGACGGCCTGCCTCCGGGGCGGGCCGTCCGCCATCAGGTGAAACGATCTTCGCGCCGACCGGTTACGGCCCGCGCCCGCCGTTCCGCGCGCTCAGTGGCGGCGGTGCGCGATCTCGACGTTCTCCAGCACGCCGACCGCGTCCGGCACCAGGATCGCGCAGGAGTAGTAGGCGCTGACCAGGTAGGAGATGATCGCCTTCTCGTCGATCCCCATGAAGCGGACCGAGAGCGAGGGCTGGTACTCGTCCGGCAGCCCGGTCTGGTGCAGGCCGATGACGCCCTGGTTGTCCTCACCGGTACGGATCACCAGGATCGAGCTGGTGTTCTCCTTGGTGATCGGGATCTTGCTGCACGGCAGGATCGGAACCCCGCGCCAGGCCGGCACCTGCTGCCCGCCGAGGTCGACGTGGTGCGGGTAGATGCCCCGGGCGTTGAACTCGCGGCCGATCGCGGCGATGGCCTTGGGGTGGGCCAGCAGGTAGTCCGGGTCGCGGCGGCGGTTGAGCAGCTCGTCCAGGTCGTCCGGGGTGGGCGGGCCGGAGTGGGTCTGGATCCGCTGGTCGAAGTCGGCGTTGTTGAGCAGGCCGAACTCCGGGTTGTTGATCATCTCGTGCTCCTGCCGCTCGCGCAGGGCCTCGATGGTCAGCCGGAGCTGGTGCTCGGTCTGGTTCATCGGCTGGTTGTACAGGTCCGCGACGCGGGTGTGGATCTTGAGGATGGTCTGGGCGACGCTCAGCTCGTACTCGCGCGGCTTGAGCTCGTAGTCCACGAAGGCGCCGGGGAGTTCGTACTCGCCGCGGTGGCCGGCCGACATGGCGATCTCGGCCTCGCCGCGCTCGTTCTGGGCCTGCAGCGGCAGGGACAGGAACGTCGTCAGGTGCTCCTGGAGGCTCGGCGCGTTGTCCCGGATGCGGGCGAAGTCGTCCCGGCTCAGGGTGAGGGCGACCCCGGAGGTGGTGGTCTTCGCCGTGTACTCCCAGACCGCGTCCGGGTTCAGCAGCGAGTCGTCGCCGAAGCGGTCGCCGTCGGCGGCCACGCCGACCACGGTCTCGTCACCGTACTTGCCGGTGCCGATCTTGTTGATCTTGCCGTGCGCGATCAGGAAGATCCGGTCGGCCGCCTCGCCCTGGGTGGTGAGCACCTCGCCGGGGCCGAAGTCGCGCTGCTGGCAGCGGTCGGCGAGGGCGGTCAGCACCTCCTCGTCCTCGTAGCCGCGCAGCAGAGCGAGTTCGCCCAGCTCGGCCGGGATCACGCGGACCTGGGATCCGGTCTTGATGAACTCCACCACGCCGTTGCCGACGGTGTAGGTGAGCCGTCGGTTGACCCGGTACGCACCACCGTGGGCCTCGACCCACGGGAGCACCTTGAGCAGCCAGCGGGAGGTGATCTCCTGCATCTGCGGGGCGGACTTGGTCGTGGTGGCAAGGTTGCGGGCAGCGGCCGTCGCGAGGCTCTGCTGCCGGTCCTGCTGTGTCTCCGGGCTCGTCGTGTCCACGGACATCGGCAGGGGTCTCCATTCGTGTGGTCGGATCACGCAGCCGGGGCCGGTACCGCTCCGGTTCCGGGGCATGCTCCGCGACGGATCATCAGATCCGCGAGCTGGTGGGGAAGTTGGCGAGTATCGAGAGGACGACCGCCATCGCCCGGCGGCCCATCCGGAACCCTAGATCACCAGAACCCGACGGAGCCCGTACGGCGGCCCACTACCCCCCGATAGGGTGAATCTCCGGTGATCCGCCCCCACGGGCCGCTATCGTCACCGGAACACCCGTTCGCGGGCGCTCACCCCGTACCCCGCACCCCGTACCCCGCACCCCGGGCGCCCCGCCGACCCGACCCCACCCCGCGCGCCCTCCTGCCGCGCAGCCCCCCTGCCGTCAACCCGGCACACCGCTCAGGCGACCTCCAGGCCCTGCCGCACCCGGTCGAGGCGGCCTGCGGCCAGGTCCTCCTCGGTGATCCAGAACGAGACGTTGACGAGTTCGCCCCACCGCGCGTCCACCGCCGAGCCCTCGACCTGGAGCAGCGGCCGGTGCCCGTCGGGGCGGGTGGTGTTGTCGCTGTCGCACCACCCCAGGAGCCGGACGTCGGCGCCGCCGAGGTGCTCGCGGCAGGCGTCCGAGACGCCCATGGCCACCAGGTAGTCACCCGCGAGCAGCGCCCGCAGCTCGTCCTCCAGGTAGGAGGGCGCCGACAGGGCCCAGCGCGCCCGGACCGGCCGAGCGGGCAGCGGCTCCAGGCCGTCCGGGTCCGGCGGGGCCGGACGCTCCGGGCTCCCGGCCGGGACGTGCAGCACCCGGCAGCTCTCCCCGTCGAGGTCGGCGGGCATCGGGTCGTGGAAGAACAGCAGCAGGCCCTCGACCGGCAACGGCCAGCGACCGCCGCCACCGGCCCGGAAGGCCTCCGCCAGCCGGGCGCAGTCGAGTCGGGCGAGCAGTTCCATCGGGTGGCCGTCGCCCTCGGGCCAGTCGACGCCGGGCGGCAGCGCCGCCGATCCGCCGGTCCGCCCGACGGACGTCCAGCCGGGCTCCTCCTCGGCGACGTCCGCGCGCAGCTCCAGCGAGGGGCGCAGCAGCCAGCCGACCCGGGAGGTGTGCTCGGGGCCCACCTGCTCCCGCAGGGCGGCGTACAGCCCGTAGGGCAGGGGCAGGGGCAGGGGCAGGTCGTCGTCCGGTCCGGGGCGGTACGGCATCCATGCGTAGTCGGGCATGGTCCGAACCCTGTCACCCGGCTCCGACACCGAGCCCGGCACCGACTCCACCTCCGGCACCGGCACCGGCACCGACGCATGCGGAAGGCCCGTCAGGTGCCGGTACGGGGGTGGCCGGCACCTGACGGGTGTACGGGGGGTGCGGCCGCGAGGGCCGCGCCGGGGGGAGGGGGTGGATCAGCAGGCGACCTGGGTACCGGGGATGCCCAGGATGCCGGAGTTGTTGGCCAGGCCGCCCTGGTACTCGTAGTACAGGTACGAGTAGAAGTCGATCCGGACGCCCTGGCCGCAGGCCGAGTCCGGGGCCACGGCGTAGGTGACCGTGAAGGTGCTGCTGGCGCCGGGGGCGAGCGGGACGTCGTAGCGGGCGATGCCGCCGTGCACGTTGTCGCTGCACCCGTTGGTCTGGGTGCCGCAGGCCGTGGCGGTGTACTTGAGCCCCTTCACCAGGCTGGTGTCGTACGTCTCCTGGACGCTCTGGTAGACGAACTGGATCGGGGTGTCGTACGGGTTGGTGAGCGTCAGGGTCAGTGTGAACTCACCTCCCCGGCCGGTCGTCTGGTGGTCGGAGACGGCCGTCAGGGGCAGCGGGCTGTCGGCGGCCCGGGCGGGTGCCGCCAGCAGCAGTCCGGCGGCGAGGGCCGGGCCCACGGCGAGCGCGGCACGGCTCAGATGTGTTCTGCGCATGTCCAAGGAGCGTAGGGGGCGGCGCCGTCGGGGCCGCCCTCCTCGGCCCGAACCCGTACTCGCGTACGAGCGGCGGGCGGACGCCGGGGACCGACCGTCCGCGTTCCGGCCCGGCGGAACCGCCGGTGCCCTATCCTTCGCCGCGCACCCGGACGGCCTGCTCGGGCCGGTGCGCCCAGGCCGGGCTGGCGCATTGAGGCCGGCGCATTGAGGCCGGTGCGCTGAGGCAGGTGCGCTGAGGCCGATAGATGCTCCGGCCGGCAGGCGCTCAGGCCGGCGACGGCAGGACGTCGCACAGTGCCCGGAGCGCGGCCGGCCAGGCGTGGTCCGGCGGCGTGGCGTAGCCGACCACCAGGCCGTCGACGGCGGGCGTCGCCGCCGGATCGGCCGCCGGGTGCCGGTAGTCGGCGAGCCCCTCGACCGCCAGGCCGCGATGGGCGGCGGCCTGGAGAACGGACCGTTCGGTGCCGGGGGCGAGCCGCAGCACGGCGTGCAGGCCGGCCGCGATGCCGGACACCTCGATGTGCGGGGCGTGGGCGGCCAGCGCGGCCACCAGCTGGTCGCGGCGGTCCCGGTAGCGGCGGCGCATCCGGCGCAGATGGCGGTCGTAGCCGCCGGAGTCGATGAACTCGGCGAGCGTCAGCTGGTCCAACGCACTGGCCCAGGCCTCGCGTTCGCCCTTCGCGGCGAGCACCCGGTCGACCAGGTGGTCCGGCAGGACCATCCAGCCGAGGCGCAGCGCCGGGCTCAGGCTCTTGCTGGCGCTGCCGAGGTAGACGACCCGTTCGGGGTCGAGCCCCTGGACGGCGCCGACCGGCTGGCGGTCGTAGCGGAACTCCCCGTCGTAGTCGTCCTCCAGGACGAGCCCGCCGCGTCCGCGCGCCCAGTCGATCACGGCGGCGCGGCGCCCGGCGTGCAGCGGGCCGCCGGTCGGGAACTGGTGGGCGGGGGTGAGCAGGACCGTCCGGACCTCCGGGCACCGGGCCAACTCCCCTATCCGGGCGCCCTGTTCGTCGATCGGCAGCGGGACGGCGGTGACGCCGGCGGCGGCCAGCAGCCCGCGGTGGAAGCCCAGCCCGTACGCCTCGACGGCCAGCGGCCCCTGGTCGGCGGGCGGCAGGGCGGGCGCGGCACCGTCGAAGAGCAGGCGCAGCGCGTGGGCGAAGCCGGAGCAGACCACGATCCGGTCGGGGTCGGTGCGCACGCCGCGGGCGCGGGCGAGGTAGTCGGCGAGGACGGCGCGCAGTTCGGGCCGGCCCTGGGGGTCGCCCGGCCCGAAGGCCTCGTTCGGGGCGGCGGTGAGGGCCCGGCGGGCGGCGGCCAGCCAGGCGGCGCGGGGGAAGGAGGCGGCGTCGGGCTGGCCCTGGCGCAGGTCGTGCGCCGGTCCGGAGCGGCGTGCGGGGCGGGGGGCCCGGGTGGGCGGGACGGGTGCGGCGCGGTCGGCGACGGTGGTGCCGGAGCCCTGGCGGGCGGTGAGCCAGCCCTCGGCGACGAGCTCGGCGTAGGCCTCGGCGGCGGTGTTGCGGGCCAGGCCGAGGTCGGTGGCCAGGGCCCGGTAGGGCGGCAGTCGGGTGCCGGGGGCCAGTCTGCCGCTGCGGATCGCCTCGCGCAGCGCGGCCATCAGTGCGGCGCGGCGGCCGCCGGTGGCGGGCAGGTCCAGGTGCAGGTCGTTACCGGTCGGGTGGGCCGGCTCGGTGGGGTGCGCGCCCGACGTCTCCGTCATGGTCACGCACCCTACCCGCCGCTCCGGCGCCGCCCGGCGGGCGGTCCGGGCCCGTACCACTGCGGCCACCCCTCCGACGGCCACCCCTATTACGGCTACGGCTACGGCTACGGCTACGGCACGACGGTGACCGGCCAGCGGCCGGCCTTGACCAGCCGGACCGCGACCGAGCCGATCACCTTGTGCCCGGCCTGCTCCGAGACGCCGACCACCACGGCGTCGGCGCGCAGCTCGTCGGCGAGCTTGGCGAGGCCGGCGTAGGGGTCGCCACGCAGGGTGAGGAAGCTCCACTCCACCCGCCAGACCTCGCTCACCCGCTGCTCGGCCTCGCGCAGCGCGGCCAGCAGCTCGTCGGCGACCTCCTGGGTGGTCTCCTCCACGGCGGCCCCGGCCAGGGCGGTGGCGGCGCCGAGTATCGGCTGGACGTAGGCGACGGCCAGCTGGGCGCCCTGCCGGCGGGCCAGTCCGGCGGCGTAGGCGGTGGCGCGCCAGGAGGAGTCGGAGCCGTCCAGGCCCGCCAGGATCACCTTGGGTCCGTCGGTCCCCAGCTCGAAGCCGCTCGGTGCGACGGCCGGCTGGTGCTCCCCGTGCTCGGCGCCGGCCGGTCGGCCTGCGCCCTCGACGGCCCCGGTGTCGGCCGCATCGCTGTCATTGCTCATGGGCGGAAGGCTATGCCCGCCACCGTGGGTGGCCGGCGGGGGCACTCCGGGTGAGGGCTGTGGCGCGGGCCACCCGGGCGGGCCCGCGGCGGCGCCGCGCCGGTACCGGGGGCGGGCGGGCCGTCACGCGCTGTCGACGGTGTGCGCGGCCTCACACGGCCTTCGCGGTGACCGGGGCCACTTCCGGGGGTGGTTTGATCTTGGAAATAGCCGCAAATCGGTCTGAATCACCTTATTTTCGTGATCGCTACCTGCGGTAACAGGCCTCTGACGTGCTCGAACCTGCGATTCCTTGAAACCGCCACGACCACCCCCGTACCTTCGAACTCGTTGCACCGAGCGATTCCGCTCCGGCCGGGCCCCACGGCCCCCGGGCAGGAACGGTGCCGGACCGCGCGAGCGATGCGTCCCCGCAACCGACGGCCTTCCGAAGGCCTGGTTCCGCACGCCCGCACACCCCCTCCGAAAGGAAACGCATGACCTTCCGTAACGAGACTGCCGCTGCCACCACCACTGCCACCCCGAAGCGCCGCAACCGCGTCCGGATGGCTCTGATGGCCGGGGCGCTCACCGCGCTGCCGGCGGCCGGCCTCGTCACGGCCACCAGCGCCTCCGCCGCGCCGGCGTCGGTCTGGGACAAGGTCGCCTCCTGCGAGGCCACCGGCAACTGGGCCATCAACAACGGCAACGGCTTCTACGGCGGCCTGCAGTTCACCTCCAGCACCTGGGCGGCCTTCGGCGGCACCGCGTACGCCCCGCAGGCCCACATGGCCTCCAAGGCCCAGCAGATCGCGATCGGCGAGAAGGTCCTCGCCGCCCAGGGCCCCGGCGCCTGGCCGATCTGCTCCGTCAAGGCCGGCCTGGGCAAGTAAGCCCGCCGCCCCCACGCACCCACGAAGCCGCCGCACCCCCGGGGTACGGCGGCTTCGCCATGTCACCGTCCGCCCCGCCCGTCCGGCCCGCAGACCCTCAGGCCGACTGGGTCGACGCGGTCGGGCGGGCGGGGAGTGGGAGGGGGAGGGCGGGCAGGCCGTCGATGCTGGTGGCGACGAGGGGCTTGCGCTCGCAGTAGGCGCCGAACTCGTCCTCGTCCTTGCGGTCGAAGTACTGCGCGTGCAGGTCGCGGTCGGCGCGGTAGTCCATGAACGGCACGGCGTACCCGCAGGAGTCGCTGACCCGTTCGGCCCGGACCAGCACGATGGCCCGCAGGCCCGAGCCGTCCACCCCGGGTTCGAAGCGGGCGAGGAGGTCCGCGAAGCGCGGGTCGTCCCGGAAGACCGGCTCGCCGTGGCCGTGCACCCGCACCACGGTGGGCGGGCCGTCGAAGGCGCACCACATCAGGGTGATCCGGCCGTTCTCCCGCAGGTGGGCGATGGTCTCGGCCTGCGAGCCGCCGAAGTCCAGGTAGGCGAGGGTGAGTTCGTCGATGATCGCGAGAGTGCCGGAGCGGCCCTTGGGCGAGAGGTTGACGTGCCCGTCACCGGCCAGCGGTGCCGTCGCGACGAAGTAGACGGGCTGGCGTTCGATGAACTGCCGCAGCCGGCCGTCGATGCATTCGTACTGCTTTCCCATGTGCGCGATTGTGCCCGCATCTCGCCTTGCGAGAAAGGAAAATCCAGCCCATGAGACGGCGAGCGGCCCCGCCGCGGGCACGGCGGGGCCGTCGTACAAGGTGGGCGCGTCAGCGCTTCGAGTAGACGCTGTCCATGAATTCGATGATCTGCTGGTCCGTCAGCCGGTGGCCCTCGCGGTGACCCATCGCCAGGTCGGCCTCGCTGATCATGCCGACCAGCCGGTCGCCGTCGATCACCGGGATGCGCCGGATCTGGTGCTGCTCCATCTTCTTGAGCACCGTGTCCATGCTGTCGTCGGCCCGCACGCAGTGCAGGTGCCCGGCCAGTTCGATGGCCGTCATGGCGGCCGGGTCCTTGCCCTCGGCGAGACAGCGCACCACGATGTCGCGGTCGGTGATGATGCCGTGGAGCTTCTGGTCGTCGCCGCAGATCGGCAGCGCGCCGACGTTCTTGTCGCGCATCATCTTCGCGGCCTCGTCCAGCGTCTGGTGGGCGCCGATGCACTGGGCGCCGGTGTGCATGATGTCTCGGGCAGTGGTCACGGGGACTCCTTCGTCGGTGTTGCCCCCCGGCGGCCATCCCCCGGCGGCGCACCGCGCCCCTCACAGGGTGACCGTGCCCTCACCGTAGGCGACCGCGCTCCCGCCCGCGACCGCGGGCGCCGATACTGGAACCCGTGACCACGCAAGCCACCGACCCGGTCGACGAGGCCGTCCGCGCCCGGCCCGCGACGGCACTGCGCCCGTACGTGGCCTGGTACTCGGGCTACCGCCAGCGCGGCCTGGCCCCGGCCGTGCACCGCGGCCTGCCCTCCCCGTACCTGACCTTCATCCTCACCCTGGACGAGCCGCTGGTGATCGCCGGCCACCCGGATCCGGCGCAGCCGCCCGGCAGCTACCCGACGCTGCTCGGCGGGCTGCACACCTCCCCCGCGCTGATCACCCACGAGGGCGCCCAGTCCGGGGTGCAGATCGCCGTGCACCCGCTCGCCGCCCGGGCGCTGTTCGGCCTGCCCGCAGGAGAGTTGGCCGGGATCGACGTCCCGGCGGAGGACGTGCTCGGCCGGCTCGGCCCGCAGTTGCAGGAGCGGCTGCGGGCGGCCGACGGCTGGGCGGAGCGGTTCGCCGCACTGGACGGGGCGCTGCTGCGGGCCGCCCGGCCGTCCGGCCTGGTGCCGCCGGAGGTGGGCTGGGCCTGGCGGGCGCTGCGGCGCAGCGGCGGGGCGCTGCCGGTGGCCGAGCTGGCCCGGGAGACCGGGTGGAGCGCCCGGCACCTCCAGGAGCGGTTCCGCCGGGAGACCGGGCTGACCCCGAAGGCCGCCGCCCGGGTGATCCGCTTCGACCGGGCCCGGCACCTGCTGGCGACCGGCGCGCCGCCGCCCCGGTTGGCGGAACTGGCGCTCCGCTGCGGCTACTTCGACCAGGCGCACCTGGCCCGGGAGTTCCGCGCGCTGGCGGGGTCGCCGCCGAGTGCCTGGCTGGCGGCGGAGGGGCCGGAGGAGGGCAAGTTCCGAAACGTCCAAGGCGGGGCGGCGGGGGCGGCCGCAGAGTGGGAGGCGTAACCACCGCACCCGAGGAGTGAGATTCATGGACACCGAGACCCCTGCCCCGCAGGTCTGGCCCACCTTGCGCGCGACCGACGCCCGCGCCCTGATCCGCTTCCTGGTGGAGGCCTTCGGCTTCCAGGAGGTGGCCAGTTACGGCGAGGGCGAGTTCGTGGCGCACGCCGAACTGGCCTGGCCGGAGGGCGGCGGCGTGATGCTCGGCTCGGTGCGCGAGACCGCGCCGGGCCAGTGGCGGGGCGAGCCGGGCACGTTCAGCGCGTACGTGGTCACCGCCGACCCGGACGGCGTGCACGCCCGGGCCGTGGCCGCCGGGGCCCGGATCACCACCGGCCTGACCGAGACCGACTACGGCTCGCGCGACTTCGCCGCGGCCGACCCGGAGGGCAACCACTGGTACTTCGGCACCTACCCGGGCGCGCCCCGGCCCGCCCCGACGCCGTGAGCCGGACCCCGGCGCCGTGAGCCGGACCCCGGTGGAGCGGCCGCGGGCTCCGGCCCCGGCCGCCGGGCCCGGGCGGCGGGAGCGGGGGCGGGGCAGACTGGCTGAGGGGGCCACCGCAGCACTCCCGGAGAGCGCCGATGCCGCAGATGACGGTCGACGGGCACACCCTCGCCCTGTCCCACCTCGACAAGGTGTACTACCCGAGCATCGGCACCCCCAAGGGCGAGGTGCTGCGCTACTACGCCGCCGTGCACACCGCCCTGCTGCCCCACCTGCGGGACCGCCCGGTCTCCTTCCTGCGCTGCCCGGACGGCGTCGAGGCGGAGGTGTTCGTCGCCAAGAACCCGCCGCCGGGCACCCCGGACTGGGTGCGCACGGTGGACGTGCCGAGCACCGCCGGGGAGCTGCGCCAGGTGGTGCTGGAGAACGGCGCGGCGCTGCTGGCGGTCGCCAACCTGGGCTGCCTGGAACTGCACGTCCCGCAGTGGCACGCCGCCGCGCCCGGGCTGGCCGACCGGCTGGTCCTGGACCTCGACCCGGGCGAGGGCGCCGACGTGCTCACCTGCCGGGCGGTCGCGCTGCTGCTGCGCGAGCGGCTGGCCGCGGACGGCCTGTCGGCCTGGGTGAAGACCTCCGGTTCCAAGGGCCTGCACCTGCTGGTGCCGATCGAGCCCACGCCCAGCGCCGACGTCTCCGGGTACGCCAAGGCGCTGGCCGCCGCCCTGGAGGCGGAGCACCCGGAGCTGGTGGTGCACACCATGGCCAAGGCCCGGCGGCGCGGCCGGGTGCTGGTCGACTGGTCGCAGAACAACGCCAAGAAGACCACCGCCGCCCCGTACACCCTGCGGGCCCGGCCGCTGCCGACGGTCTCCGCCCCGCTGGCCTGGGCCGAGTTGGAGCGGGCCCGCGGGGAGGCGGAGCTGGTGTTCACCCTCGCCGAGCTGCCGGGCCGGCTGGCGGCGCACGGCGACCTGTTCGCGCCGCTGCTGGACCCGGAGCAGGCCCGGCCGCTGCCTGCGGCACCCGCCGCCGGTGCCGCATCCTCGGCCCCCACGGCCACCTCGGCCCCGGCGCGGCCCTCCCAGCCGCGGCAGGCGCTCCACCCGCCGGTCGAGGTGATGCGCCCCGCCGCCGTCACCGCCGTGCCGCCCGCCGACGGGCTGGGCGGGGGCGGCGTGCAGTACGAGCTGAAACTGGACGGCTTCCGCTGTGTCGCCTTCGCCCGCGGCGACCGGCCGGCCTTCCTGCAGTCCCGCAGCGGCCGCGACCTCGCCCCCGAGTTCCCGCCGATCGCCGCCGCCGTCGCCCGGCTGCCCGAGGGACTGGTGCTGGACGCCGAGCTGGTCGCCTGGCGGGCCGGGCGGTTCGCCTTCGAGGAGCTGCTGCACACCCGGCAGGCCCGGGCCGCCGCCCCGGACGTCGCGCTCGGGCTGATCGCCTTCGACCTGCTGGCCCTGCCCGGCCGGGACGTCCGGCGCCTGCCGCTCACCGACCGGCGCCGGCTGCTGCTGGCCGCGCTGGCCGACGTCCCGCCGCCGATCCAGCCGGTGCTGGCCACCACCGACCGGGCGGAGGCCGTGGCGTGGATCACCCAGCTGGCCGACACCGGCGTGGAGGGCCTGGTGTGCAAGGCCGCCGCCTCCCCGTACCGGGCGCGCGGCGCGGGCCGGGCCTGGGTCAAGTACCGGCGCAGCGACACCGAGGACGCCACCGTCCGCGCCCTGACCGGTCCGGCCGACCGGCCGCACGCCCTGGTGCTCGAACTCGGCGACGGCCGCGTGCTGTTGACCACCCCACGGCTCACCCCGGTGCAGGCCCGGGAGGTCGCCCGGGCGGCCGGCCCGCTGCTCGGCCCGCCCGCCGCCGACCCCGACCACGGCCGGGTGCACCCGCTCACCGCCCCGCTGCGCGCCGAGGTCACCCTCACCGGCCGCCCGCCCACCGCCACCTTCGTCCGCCTGCGCGGGGACTGACCCCGGCGCGGTCACGCTCCTCCGCCCCGAACGTGCACCCACGGACGAGTCCTCTGACCCCGCGTCACTTCCGTCGCCCGGCCGCCGCGTGGGCGAACTCGGTGACGAAGGTGTCCTCGAACACCGGCAGGTCGCCCGGCGTGCGGCTGGTCACCAGCGGGCCCGGGCCGTCCCGGCAGACGTGCACCTCCCGGTCGACCCACTGGGCGCCCGCGTTGACCAGGTCGGTCCGCAGGCTGGGCCAGGAGGTGAGGGTGCGGCCGCGGACGGCGTCGGCCTCGATCAGGGTCCAGGCGGCGTGGCAGATCGCCGCGACCGGGCGGCCGGCGGCGCAGCAGGCCCGGACGAAGGCGACCGCTGCCGGGTCGAGCCGCAGCGCGTCCGGACCGGCGACGCCGCCGGGCAGCACCAGCCCGGCGTAGTCCGCCGGGTCCGCCTCGGCCACCGGGACGTCCACCGCGAAGGTGTCCCCGGGCGCGCGGTGCCGGACGGCCTGGACCCGGCCGGGCGCGGTGGAGAGCAGGCGCGGGCGCCCGCCGGCTTCGAGCACCGCCTGCCAGGGCGAGGCCAGTTCCTCCTGTTCGGTGCCGTACGGGGCGACCAGGAAGGCGATCGTCCGGCCGGTCAGGGTGGTGGCGGGCCAGCCCATGGTCAGCGGTCCACGGCTCAGCGCCGGCGGGCGGTGGTGAGGTGCTCGGCGGGCGGCGGGACGGTGCCCAGCCGGGCGCGCGGGCAGTCCAGGTGGACGGCGCGGTCCAGGTGGTCGATCCGGGCGACCAGACCGACCGGGACGAGCACCCTCGCACCCGGCACCCAGGCGCCGGCGTCGACGGCCAGGTGGTCGCCGGCGTCCTGGTCGACCCGGCCGAGGGGTCCGTCGGTCGCCTGGACCTCGTACCCGACCAGGCTGAGGTCGGCGGCGGGGTGGGAGCCCGGGCGGTACTCCCACAGGTCGGTACTCATGCGCACCTCTCGATGGTTCGGCCCCCCGTCGCGTCACGCCTCCGGGCGGTCCCAGGGCCTTCGTTCACGTCCGTCCCGGCCGTCCCCGCGCTCTCGTCCCTCCCCGCGTTCCCGTCCCTCCCCGCGGTCCCGGCGTTCCCGGCGGTCCCGCCCGTCCTCGCGGTCCGGGCCGGCGCCGCCGACGACGCCGTCGCCCCGGCCCGGCGCCCGTCGCCGCCGCAGCAGCGCCGTGGCGGCCACCGAGGCTGCCACCGAGGCGGCCCAGACCACCCCGAGGGCGGTCAGCACCGCAGTGGTCGGAGTGCGCACGCCGATGCCCACGCAGATCGACGTCATCACCAGTACGGTCAACAGGACCCCGACCGAGATCCGGCGCCCGACGCCGCGCAGGGCGTCCAGGAACCGGTTCGGCCGCTTGGCCCCCATCGTGCTCAACTTCCGGTCGAGGCGCGTGTCCTGGCGCAGATCGGACTCGATCTCCTCGAGGAGCCGCCGCTCCCATCCGCTCAACGCGGGTCCGTCCATCTCGGTCACCTCCGACACTTCCGGTGACGTGCTCGCACCCGGGCGGTTGCCCGGTACGGCCCGGCGTTAACCGTTCCGGGGGCCGCCGGTTGCGGCGGCCACGCGCCCGAAGGCCCGGGGACGGGCGAGCAGGCTGTCGTCCAGGACGCGCAGCAGGGCGGCGGCGTCGCGGTGGACCTCGACCGCGCCGGCCGCCCGCAGCTCGGGACCGGCGTCCCCGCCGGCCTCCAGGGCGACGCAGGGCACCCCGGCCCGGCGCGCCGCCAGCACCTCGCGCACGCTCCCGGCGACGGCCACCGCGTGCGAGGGCCCGCCGCCCACCAGCGCCAGTGCGGCCCGCACGGCATCGCCACCGGGGGCGGTCACGGTCAGTGCCCGCACCCCGGCCGGGCCGGGGCCGGTCAGCACCACCGTCCAGCCCCGCACGGCGCACTCGCGCAACAGCTCGGCGCCGCCGGGCAGCCGGGGCCGCCAGTCGGTGCCGATCAGGGCCGCCGAGATCACCGTCATGGCCACCTCTCCCGTGCTCCGGGCCCTGCGTCGGGGCTTCCCCCGCGCAGGTCACGCACCGCGCGCCCTTCCAGGTTAGGACGCTCCCCGGCCCGGCGCGCAGCCTGCCCGGAACGGCCGCCCCGGGCACCGGAAAACCGCTTGGCGGGCGCCGCACGGGCCGGAATACTCCGGAGGTCCGTCGACGGGGAGGGGAGCGGGTGGCGGTGTTCGCGTGCGCCGGGTGCGGTACGGAGCTGACGGTGCCGGTGGCGGAGCCGGACATCGCCCTCGTCCCCCGCCACCAGTGGACCGGCGCCGCCTGGCCGGCGCCCTCCGGCACCGTGGCCGTCCCGCTGGACGCCGGGGTGTGGACGTACCTGGCCTTCCCGCCGCCCCGTCTCGCCACCAGGCTGCCCGCCGGGGAGGAGCGGGACGACCCGCTGCCGCTGCGCCCCGCCTTCCTGTTCGAACCCGACCGGTACCTGCTGCGCCACCACCTCGCCCGGCTGCCCGCCGTCCGCGAGCCCTGGCTGCGGGCGATCTACGATCGGCTCGGCGACGGCCGCCACCACCCGGGCGCGTAGGAGGGCACCCCATGAGGATCAACCTGACCACCGTGTTCGTCGACGACCAGGACAAGGCGTTGCGCTTCTACACCGAGGTGCTGGGCTTCGTGAAGAAGGCGGAGGTCCCGCTCGGCGCGTACCGCTGGCTCACCGTGGTCTCCCCCGAGCAGCCGGACGGCACCCAGCTGCTGCTGGAGCCCGACGCCCACCGCGCCGTCGGGCCGTACAAGACCGCGCTGGTCGAGGACGGCATCCCGGCCGCCCAGTTCGCGGTGGACGACGTGCACGCCGAGTACGACCGCCTGCACCGGCTCGGGGTGCGGTTCACCCAGCAGCCCACGGCGATGGGCCCGGTCACCGTCGCGGTGCTGGACGACACCTGCGGCAACCTCATCCAGCTCGCCCAGTTCACCCAGCTCCCCGGCTGACCGGCTGACCGGGGCCCCGGCCGGGGGTGTCCAGGTCCTCGGTCGTCATTACCCGAGTCCCGGCACCCCCCGGTCGGGGTCCGAGGCGGTCAGGGGGTGGGGCCGAGCTTCTGCCAGGCGTCGCTCCTGCCGGGCTCGTCCGTGGCCTTGTTCCACCACTTGGCCCGCCAGTAGGAGCCGTTCCACGACACCGTCGAGGCCCAGGCCCCCTCGGTGTCCCCCGCGATGATCTTCGTGCTGGAGGCGGTGGCGCTGTTGGCGGGTGCGGCGAGGTAGGCCGGCACCTTCCACCAGTCGTCGTTCCCGCCGACGAAGCCGCCCAGGGCGTAGGCGGCGCCGTGCACGGGGCCGCCGGGGGCCGCCGAGTCCAGCAGCGGCTTGCCCGCGGTGGCCTGGTCCGTGCTGAGCCGTACCAGGCGCAACCACTGGTCGACCTTGCCGTCACAGTCCCGCACGGTGAGGGTGCCCCTGGCCGTGGTGGCGCCGAGGCACTGGTCGTGGCCGCTGGTACCGGACTTGATGTGGTACCACCCCGGGGAGTCCTCGCTCACCGTCCACAGCTGGTTGGCGTTGCCGGCCTGCTTCATCGACAGGTGGGCGTCGGCCCAACTCCCGGGGTGGTCGAGGACGTTGCCGCTGTTGCGGTCCTCGATGATCCACTTGTCGCCGGTCTGCCAGAACGCGAACGACGGGTTCGGGTTGTAGGCGTGCGCCTGCCACGGCGCGGCCTGGCACTGGGAGCCGGACGCCGGGGCGGGCGGGTCGACCGTCGTCACGGCGCGGCGCCGGTCACCCGTCGAACCGAACTCCGTCCCGCCGATCCTGAACGTCACGTTCGCCGGCCCGGTGACGGGCAGGTAGTACTTGACGTCGATGTCCTTCGACCTGCCGGCCGGAACGTCCTCGCAGTAACCGAGCTTGATCGTCACCCGGTGGAAGTCGCCCTTCAAGCCCCCCGCGTTCGGACCGCTGTGGCCGGGGGTGATGCCGCCCATCACCTTCCAGGCGCCGTCCTTCACCACCGGCGTGGTGGAGGTGGGGAGGTCGAAGGAGATCTCCGTGCCCTGGGCGAGGGCGACCTTGGAGCTGTTGGTGATCCGCAGTTTCGGCTGGATCGGCCACATGTCCGCCACTGCCGTGGGGAAGTCCACCAGCTCGGCCTTGACGTCGATCACCTGGGCGGGGAGCGACTTGCCGCCGCCGGTGGCGTTGCCCGAGGCCCCCGCGCCCTTGAGGGCGTTGTCGAGCCGGGTGGTCAGGTCGTAGCCCATCCCCCACTCGCCGTTCGCGCGCTTGGTGTAGTCACCGGCGAGCTCCCAGATCATCGCCCCGCCGATGCCCTTGTCCGCGATGTACTTCGCCTTCGCGTCGACGGACTTCTCGTTCTCCGTCGACAGGAACACCTTCTTGGCGTCGTTCCACAGCCACGACGACTGGAGCGGGTCGGAGTACTTCTCCGCGTACGTACCGGTCGGCTTCCCGGCGTCGGTGCCGGGGTCGACGCCGTAGGCCTTCAGGTAGCCGGGGGTGCGGCCGTCCTGGAGGTTCCTGGTGTGCCACAGCGGGTTCGACCCGGCCCCGACCTCACGGCCGTCCTCCGTGTCGTGCCACACGTTGTCGATGCCGGTCGCGCCCAGTCCGCAGTCCTGGCCCTTGGCCGGCCCCCGGCCGCCCACGCCCCGCGGGCACTTGGACTGGTCGGGCATGGCGGAGGTGCCCCACAGGCCGTCCGTACCGCCCTGCACGTTCTGCCAGCCGCGTGAGTAGAAGGGGATGCCGAGGTTGACCCGCCCGGGCGGCAGGGCACCGCGGTAGTAGTGGTAGGCCCAGTCGACGTTGAAGTACCCGTTCTTCCCGTACTCCTTGGTGTCGGCGCGCTGGTCGTCGTAGATCCCGGCGTCCGCCAGCTCGTTGTCGCGGCCGTCGTCGTACAGCGGGGCCTGCGGGCCGACGTACTTGTTCCACGAGCCGTGCAGGTCGTAGCTCATGACGTTGACGAAGTCCTGGTACTGGAGCGCCTGGCCGGCGTCCAGCCCGCGCACGAGGTAGCCGGAGGCGGACCCGGCCGAGGTCAGCAGGTAGTAGCGGCCCTTGTCCGCACCGGCCCGGTCCAGCTTCGCCCGCAAGGTCTTCATCAGCGCGGTGTAGCCCTGTTGCAGCCCCTTGCGCCGCGGATCGGACACGTCCCAGTCCAGCGGGTTGCCCGTACTGGGCAGGGCGCCGGGGTACTCGTAGTCGATGTCGACACCGTTGAACCCGTAGCGGTCCAGGAACTCCGTCACGGAGTCGGCGAACGTGTCGATCCCCGCCTGGTTGACCGAGCCGTCCGCGTTGGTCGCCATCGCGTAGAAGCCGCGCGTGTCCGCCCAGCCGCCGACCGAGATCAGCGTCTTCACCGCCGGGTGCTTCTTCTTGTACGTGTTCAGCAGGTTGAAGTGCCCCTTGTACGGCAGGGCGGGGTCCATCGCGTTCCGGTCCCCGTCCCAGGTCATGCCCGTGGCCGGGTTCTCCGGGTCGTTCACGTCGCCGACGCTGATGCGGTTCCCGTCCACCTTGGCGAAGGCGTAGTTGACGTGCGTCACCTTCGACCAGGGGATGTTCGACACCAGGTAGGCCGGATCGCCCTTCGCCCCGGAGCGCCACCCGGTGAAGTAGCCCACCGCGCGCCGGGAACGGCCGTTGCCGACCCACTCCCGGCCGCTGCCGTCGTAGACGTCGCAGTAGCGGGCCGACACACCGTCCGTGGGCGTCATCCCCTCCGGCCGGCAGTCACCGGCGGACGCGGGTTTCGTCCCCCGGTCGTCCGCGGAGTCGTCGAAGGGGGAACCCGCGGAGCCCCGCCCCCCGGGATCACCGGTGCTGGTGCCGCCCTCCAGGTGCCACCGCTGCTCGAAGGCCCCGGTGCACCTCCAGAAGGCCAGGGCCTTGTCCTCGCCCTGGTCGGTCAGGCAGCCGCCGTCCGAGGTGACGAGCTGGTACGTCTGCCCGCCCAGCGCGTCGAGCCGCCAGCGCTGGTTCGCACCACCGCCGTCCCGCTGCAGCGCGGTGTAGTAGCTGGTGCCGTCCACGCTCTGCGACCGGTTGCCGTTGGCCTCCAGGACCTGGCCGGGGTCGAGGGCCGTGCGGATCGCGAACCGGCCGTCGTCCTGGCGGTCCAGGTTCCACTTCTGCGCCTGGTTCCCCTTCCGCCCAGGGCCTTGACCTTGGTGCCGCTGGCGGGGTTCGCCTGGTCGACGTCGGCGACCCGGCCGGTGCTGTCGTTGACCAGCGAGACGCCGGCCGCCGAGGGCGGGGGCGTGCTCGTCGGGCCGCCCTTGTCGTCCGCCCGCGGGATCTTCGTCATGCCGGTGGTGTCGCCCGCGGCGAAGATCGTGCCCGCCAGGACGCCCCAGCGCAGCGCATCGGCGGTGAAGACGAGGTCGCTGTCCGGGCCGCCGGCCGCGACGAATCCCCTGGTCCACTGGTTCCCGCGGAAGAAGGCGGCGAAGGCCCGGTCGAAGGTCTGCACCCCCGGCCAGCGGACGGCCGCGTTGAACCCGTCGGTCCAGCCGGCCTTGGCCAGGGCCCTGAAGTTGTCGCCGATGGGCTTGGGCCCGTTGAGCACGCGGTCGGTGGAGCTGCCGATGTTGACTTCCAGCGACACGTAGGTGTCGCCCTTGAAGAGGAAGACCTGGTTCTCCATCACCGACAGGGCCGAGTCGACCCCCTGGGTGAAGGGCCTGGTGCCGTCACTGCCGGCCAGGCTGTGCCACCCGTCCGCGATCGTCGTCGGCGCCTTGGTGACCTTGGCGTTCCCGTCGGAGTCCAACCGCATCCGCATGTACTGGTCCCCGCGGAACAGCATCACCTCGTCCGGGTCCTCCGGCAGCGTGAAGGCCGCGTCGAAGCCGTTCGCGAAGGGCGTGCCCGCCAGGACCGGCCACAGGTGGGAGACGGTGTCCTCCGTGCCTCCGGCCAGGACGGCGTTCTGCGAAGCGTCCTTGATGCGGGCGACGAACGGCCCCTGGAGGAGGTACATGTCGCGGCCGGTGCTGAAACTCGCGTTCACCAGCGGGCGGCCGCACCCGGGCGCGCCGTCGCTCGACCGCGGGATCCGGCAGATCGGACCCCCCGTCCGGACCTGGAGGACGGCCAGCCCGACGGCGGCCGCTCGGGCGGCGAACCAGGAGTTGCCCGGGTCCTGGTTGGCCTCCCACAGGTCGCTGCTCCGCGCGTTCCAGGTCTGGATCTGGGGTTCGAACTGCGCGATGCGGGCCGGGATCCCGCTGCGCAGCGCCGCCCCGATGGCGTCCCTGATGTTGCGGAACCGGGTGCCCTCGGCCAGGGCTTCGACGAGGACCATCAGAGCGCTGCGCAACCACGGTGTCTGCTGAGCGACGTTCGCCGCATTCCGCCGATGGAAGGTGACGCCCTCCAGGATTCCGACGGCGCGCGTCAGCGCATCGGCGTCGATGTTCACCCAACGGTTCTCGAAGGTGAAGGGGTTGTCCCGGTTGGCGCTCTCGTTCCTGAGGTCGCCGTAGTCCACACCGATGTCGTTGAGGTAGACGTACCTGCCGTCACCCAGAGTTAGCTGCTGCTGGTTGAACCACGTGTTGCGGGCGACCCTGGACGAGCCGATGCCGTCGTCGCGCATGCGGTAGACCGTCCGCACTCCGTCCCGGATGGTGTAGAAGCCGCAGATGTAGAGGTCGTTCGGCGCGATGATCAGCCCGGTCTCCATGTTCGCCGGCTGATCCCGGTTCGGGTGGACCAGATCGAAGAGGTTGACCGTCACGGGGGTGGCATTGTCGAGCGTGATGTTGTAGTCGCCGCGGTACGGGCGGGTGAAGTTGCGCTGGAGGTCCCCGATGAAGTTCAGGTAGCGCTGGGACGGGTCGTCCTGGGCCGCGTGCGCCGGCCCGTTCGCCCCGAACGGCAGGAGGAGGATCGCCAGCAGGACCAGCAGGACCCGGCGCAGCCCCTCGGCCCGGCGTCGGGGCGGCGATCCCCCCGCCGCCGGGCCGGGGACGGTCGTTCGCAACCGCAACATGTCTCTCCAGAGGATCGGTGACATTACTGCGGCGGAACCTACGAAGCACCGGTAGACAGGCGATGGACGGCCCGGGCGGAGGCGGGGGCGGGCGCGGGTCGGCGGAGACCGGGGCGGGCCGGGGCGGGCCGTGACCCGGTTGTCCGGCCCCGGGTTCAGCCGAGGGTGACCGGCGGGTCGGTGGCCAGGCGGGCGTGGAGGTGCTCGTCGTTGTAGGGGCCGTCGCCGTAGCGGTAGGAGCCGCGCAGGGTGCCCTCGTACGGGAAGCCGGCCCGGGCGGCGACCCGGCAGGAGGAGTCGTTGCCGACGGCGTGGTAGAGCTCGATGCGGCGCACCCCGGCGGTGCGCACGCCCCAGTCGGTGATGGCGGTGGTGGCGAGGGTGGCCAAGCCGCGGCCGCGGGCGGCGGCGAGCAGCCAGTAGCCGACCATGGCGACGCCCTCGCCCTGGTCCGTCCAGAGCAGCACGACGTTGCCGCACAGCCGGCCGTCGGCGCGGTCGGTGACGGCGAAGCAGGCGGTGCTGCCGTCGGCCCAGCGCTGGTCGGCGCGGTCGAGGTAGGCCTCGGCGCCGGCCGGGTGGGTGGCGTCGTGCAGGGGGTTCCAGCGGGCGATCTCCGCGTCGGCGGCGGCCGCCGTCACGGCGGCGACGGTGCCGCCGGGCAGGTCGAGGGCGCGGCCCCAGGGGCGCAGCTGGAAGGCGCCCAGGTCGAGGACCTCGGGCTGGAAGGGGCGCCGGTCGGTCGCCAGGTCACTGGTGGTCACCCCGCCTTCCTACCTCCCGTCGCGCCGCGCCCGCCAGTGATTAATCCGGCGGCGGCCGGTCCGGCGGCGACCGGTCCGGCCGGAGTCCGGTCAGATCCGGGCGAGGTAGCCGTTCTCCACGAGCCAGAGCACGTTCAGCTTCGCCGGGCCGCTGGGGACGAGGGCGGCGTCGAGCTGGTACTGGAGGCCCCAGCCGGGCTGGTTGAACCAGGGGGCGATCGGGCCGGCGTGCACCTTGAACGGCTTGACGACCTTGTAGTCGTGGTAGTTGCAGCCGGCCGCCGGGACGCTGTCGAGGCTCTGCGGGGGGATCGCGCGGTTGGCGTAGGGCAGGCCCTCGGGGGCGAGGAAGGAGCCGTACTCGCTGCCGTAGCGGTCGATGTTCTGGTTCGGGTACAGGGTGAGGTCGAACTCGACCGGGCTGCCGTCGGGGAGGGTGACGTAGCCGTCGGACGGCGGGTAGATCCAGCCGCCCTTGCCGCCGTTGGCGGTCGGGTCGTAGTACTTGGTCAGGAAGTCCTGCTCGCCGGCGCCGCCGGTGCGCTGGTAGCCGGCGAGTTGGCGGCCGACCGGGCCGGTGGTCGGGAGGTCCTCGGGGCCGAGGCGGGAGTCGCCGTCGAAGAACGCCGCGGAGCACTGGTCGGACGGGGTGGCCGCCCTGGTGTCGGCGGCGGCGGCGGGAATGCTCACGGCGGTCAGGGCGGCGGCCGCGGCGAGGGGCGCGACGAGCAGGCGAAGGCGCACGGTGTCTCCGTCGAACGAGGATCGGTGGGAGAGCAGCCGCGGAGGGCATTGCGCTCACCCTCCGTGGCCGGTTCGCCACCAGGCAAGCGGATTCACTGATCATTCGTCAACACGACTTGGCCGAAGACCGACCGGATTCCCCGGTTTCGGCCACGCCCGGGACGCCGGGCCGCGCACTCGGACAAAGGGGCGGCCCGGCCGCCGGCCTCACCGCCCCGGGGCGACCCGCCCGAGCAGGTGGAGCAGCCGGTCCAGGGCGTCCTTGGAGTCGGGCTCGGTCAGGTTGACCATCAGCCGGAAGGCCACCTTCAACAGCGCCGGGTGGCCCAGCCCGGCGGCTCCGGCCGCACCGAGCAGCCGGGGCCGCCCGAGCAGGTCGGCGGCCAGCCGGCCCAGCGCGAAGTAGCCCGCGTAGGCGGAGCGGAGCTTCTGCGGGTAGGCGCGCAGGGCGAGTTCACGGCCGCGGTCGGTGCGGCGGGCGTGCGCCTGGACGACGGTCTCGGCGGCGTAGCGGCCGGACTCCATCGCGTAGGCGATGCCCTCCCCGGTGCCGGGGCTGACCGTGCCGCCGGCGTCGCCGATCAGCAACAGGCCGTCGGCGTAGTGGGGTCGGCGGTTGAGGCCCATCGGCAGGGCGGAGCCGCGGATCGGCTCGGTGACGGCCTCGGGGTGGTAGCCGTAGTCGGGCGGCAGGTTGGCGCACCAGCGCCGCAGCAGCTCGCGCCAGTCCAGGTCGGTCTTCGCGGTGTCGAGGACGCCGAGGCCGACGTTGGCGGTGCCGTCGCCCATGCCGAACACCCAGGCGTAGCCGGGCAGCAGCCGGTGGGCCGGGTCGTCGGGGTGGCGCAGGTCGAGCCAGGCCTCCAGGTAACGGTCCTGGTGGCGCGGGGTGGTGAAGTAGGTGCGGTAGGCCACGCCCATCGCGCGGTCGGTGCGCCGGTAGCGCTTCATCGCGACGGACAGCCGGGTGGAGTTGCCGTCGGCGGCGACCACGAGCGGGGCGCGGTACTCGACGGGCCTGCGCTCCTCGCCCACCTTGGCGCTGACGCCGGTGATCCGGCCGGACCGCTGGTCCGTCAACGGCCCTGCCACGTTGGCCCGTTCGATCAGCCGGGCACCGGCCGCGGCGGCCCGGCGGGCGAGCAGCTCGTCGAAGTCGGCCCGGCGGCGCACGAGTCCGTGGCCGGGGAAGGCGGAGAGCTCGGGCCAGTCGAACTCCAGCGAGCGGTGCCCGGAGATCAGCCGCAGGCCCTTGTTGTGCAGCCAGCCGGCCTCCTCGGAGACGTCGACGCCCATGTCGACCAGCTGTTTGACGGCGCGCGGGGTGAGGCCGTCGCCGCAGACCTTCTCGCGCGGGAAGGCGGACTTCTCCAGCAGCAGGACGTCCAGGCCGGTGCGGGCGAGGTGGTAGGCGGCGGTGGAGCCGGCCGGTCCGGCGCCGACCACGATGACGTCGGCACTGTCCTCGGTCGGAGCGGGCTGCTGCCGCTCCGCTCGCAGCTGCTGCTCTGGGCCGGGCATCGAGCACTCCCCCTGGGGTCGGATCGGCTGCTGGCTCGACCGGTGGCTGACGCGATCGGCCGCACGCGCAACGGAATCGGCGGGCTGGGCGGTTCCAGACGGACGATAGAGAACCAGGCCCACCGCCCGCCGCCATGACACGCGGACCCGGCCCGCGAACCGGCCATTACCGGCCACCCGCCACCCGTCCCGTCGTCGCCCCGCGGGCCGTCCTCGCGGCCCGGCGAGCCGGGTCCCGATCGGCACATCAGCACGTCAGAGGCCTGCGCTGCACATGAATTCACCACAACCGGGTGATCGGATCGTTGTGGGGAACTAGTCGGATAAATCGCCCTCAGCGCTGCATTTCTGCCAAATCCCCCTTGCGTCACCTTTCGTCCTGCGGGAACTTTTGTGCCCCTCACGTCGTACCCAGCCGGCCCCCGCCCGGCGGGCGACCGAAGGCCCCCACCCACCGCGCGGACTCGTCCGGCCCGCCGTACCCGATGGAACACCCATGCACCTCCGCTCCACCGCCGCCCGCTCCCTGGTGGCCGTCCCCACCGCCGCCGCCCTGCTCCTGCTCGCCCCCGCCGCGCACGCCGCCGCCGGCGGCAACGGGAAGGGCGCCCCCGGCAACAACGGCACCGTGAAGATCCACAACGCCGGCACCGGTCAGGAGGACGTGCGCAACGAGCCCAAGGTCTGCACCTTCTACCTGGACTCCTTCGGCTTCGACGCGAACCAGGACGTGCTCTGGGCGATCTTCGACATGAACGGCGACATGACCGAGCCGGTCGTGTACGGCGACCTCCCGGTCGACTCCGAGGGCCACATCCGCACCGAGGACATCAAGCTCCCGGACGGCCACTACAAGCTGTTCTGGGCGGCCGTGCCGCTGGTGGACGGCGAGCTGCCGGAGAACCCGGACGTCAGCAACCCCAAGCAGAAGGTCTTCAAGGTCGACTGCGGCGGGCAGACCCCGGCCCCGACCGGCAAGCCGACCGCCGTGCCGAGCACCAGCCCCTCGCACACCCCGGCGCCCTCGCACTCGGCCACGCCGTCGCACACCCCGGAGCCCAGCCACACCCCCGCGCCCTCGCACTCGGCCACGCCGTCCACCACCCCGCTGCCGCCGGTGCCGACCACCCCCGCGCCGACCACCCCGGCCACGACGCCGGCCACCACTCCGGCCACCGAGCCCGCGAAGACCCCCGCGCCGACCACCCCGGCCGCCGAGGTCCCGAGCGGCACCCCGAGCACCGTGCCGAGCGCCGGCCCGTCCATCCCGCCGACCGCCACCGTCCCGGCGCACCCCGGGGACGGCACCAAGGTCAGCCCGAGCCGGCCGCTGGTCGTGCCGGCCAAGGTCAGCGTCCCGACCCCGATCCCGGGCGCGGCCGCCGACGGCAAGAAGCTGGCCACCACCGGTAGCGACGGCACCCTGCTGTACGCGGGCGCCGGCACCGCCCTGCTGGTCGCCGGTGCGGGCGCGGTGGTCTACACCCGCCGTCGCCGCACCTCCGCCTGAGGCACCCCGGTACGCCGGTCCCCGGGGGTCTGAGCCCTCCGGGGGCCGCGGTGCCGCGTCTGAGCCGCGGCACCGAAGCGCCCGGCCCGTCGACGTCCGTCGGCGGGCCGGGGTTCGTCCCTGATCAGGGGCGGAGACGACGGAAGCCCCTGACCGCACGGGGGGACGTGCCAGGGGCTTCCGTTCATCTCCACGGCCACAGGGGCCTCAGTGGTTCACTCCCGTCACGGATTCACCGCCAGCACCACGAACTCCGCCAGCACCCCCAGGTGCAGCGCGCCCTGGAGCAGGGTCGCCCGGCGCGGGATGACGGTCAGGGTGCCGAGCACGACCGTCAGGGTCAGCAGCACCAGGTGCGAGGGTTCGAGGCCGAGGACGAGCGGGCCGGAGAGCCAGACCGAGGCGATCGCGACCGCCGGGATGGTCAGGCCGATGCTGGCGAGCGCCGAGCCGAGGGCCAGGTTGAGGCTGGTCTGCACCCGGTTGCGCACGGCCGAGCGGAGCGCCGCGATGGTCTCCGGCAGCAGCACCATCAGGGCGATCACCACGCCGACCACGGCGTGCGGCAGTCCGGCGCTCTCCACCGTGGACTCGATGGTCGGCGAGACGCCCTTGGCCAGGCCGACCACCGAGACCAGTGCGACGGCGAGCAGCAGCATGCTCGTCCCGGCGGCGCGGACGGTGGGCGGGGTCGCGTGGTCCTCCTCGTCCTCCTCCCGGCGGACCTTGCCCTCCGGGGTGACGGGCAGGAAGTAGTCCCGGTGCCGCAGGGTCTGGGTGGTCACGAACAGCCCGTACACCACCAGCGAGGCGATGGCCGCGTAGGTCAGCTGGGTGGTGGAGAACTGCGGGCCCGGGGTGCTGGTGGTGAAGGTCGGCAGCACCATGCTGAGCGTGGCCAGGGTGGCGATGCAGGCGAGCGCGGTGCCGGTGCCCTCGGCGTTGAAGACGGCGGTGCGGTACTTGACCGCGGCCACGATGATGGACAGGCCCATGATCCCGTTGCAGGTGATCATCACGGCGGCGAACACGGTGTCCCGGGCGAGGGTCGAGGACTTGTCCCCGCCGTCGGCCATCAGCGTCACGATCAGCGCGACCTCGATCACCGTGACGGCGACCGCGAGCACCAGCGATCCGAACGGCTCCCCGGTCCAGTGCGCGATCACCTCGGCGTGGTGCACGGCGGCCAGCACCGCCCCCACCAGGAACACGGCGACGACGCCGACCACCCAGCCGGGCAGGTCCTCGTGCCAGGTGAGGGCGAGGACGACGAACGCCGCCACCGGGACGACGACGGTCCATTGCGCGGAGGCCGCGCGGAGCTTCGTGATCATGCGCCCGAGGATCCCAGACCGGGGGCCGGTCGCCCGGGTGCCCGCGCCGGGATACGGGTGGATGTGGCACAACTCATCCCGATACGTCCGCTCACCCGCCGTAGTCGGCGAGGTACCGGAGCACCTTGTCGACGTGCGGCCGGACCCGCTCCGGGACGCCCCCGGCGGCCGTCACGGTCTTGTCGCTGGTCCGGTACGCGGCGGCGACCAGCGCGGGCAGGTCGCGGGTGAAGCCCTGCCGCTTGAGCTGCTGGTCGAGCCAGCAGACGTAGTTGCCCATCGCGGCGATCGCGTCGCCCGGGTCCAGGTAGGACTTCGGCCCGGGGTGGCTGGCGGCCTTGGCCCAGGCCTCGAAGACCGCGGGCGTCCACATCGCGATGCCGTACTCGCCGGTCTCCGGGCGGGCCGCGTTCGGGTCGAAGCCGCTCTCCGCCTTGAGCATGGCGGCCAGCAGGACGGGGGTGACCTCCGGTTCCGGGCAGCGCCGGGCGGCGTCCTCGACCATGCCCCGGTAGGCGGGCGGGACGTCGGATCCGGCCGGGATCTGCCCGGGCAGCGGTGCGGCGCGGTGACCGCCCGGCCCGGCCCGGCCGACCGGCTCGGGGCCGCCGGTGAGCGCGAGCAGGACGGCCGTGCAGGCCAGCATCCCGAGGCCGGCCCGCAGCACCCGGCGGCGGGCGGCCGGGCGGGCGCCGGCCCGGGCCACCAGGGCGGCCAGGTCGGTGCGGGCGCGCTCCTCCCGGTCCGGGGCCAGGCAGGCCGCCACCACGGGCCGCCAGCGGGCGGGCAGTGCCTGGTCCGGCCGCAGCGGGGCCGCGCCGCGCGCGTACGCCTGGGCGGCGAGCGAGCGGGCCCGGGCGGTGGCACCGAGGAAGGGGTGCAGCCCTCCGGTGAGCAGCTGGTGGGCGATCACCCCGAAGGCCCAGACGTCGGCGCTGGGGCGCACCGCGACCCCGCGCGCGCCGGTGCGCTGGGACCACCACTCGGGCGGGACGTGGTCGGGGGAGCCGAGCGGCGGGGCGTAGGCGTGGGTGCCCTCCAGCTCGGCGGTCAGGCCGAAGTCGGCGATCTTGGCGGTGCCGTCGGGCATCAGCAGGATGTTGGCCGGTTTGAGGTCCCCGTGCACCCAGCCGGCCCGGTGCATGTGGGTCAGTCCGGCGCACACCTCGGCGAGGATCCGCTCGGCGCCGGGGACGGCCCGGCCGGGGCGCGCGGTGGCGAGCAGGTCCTGGAGGCTGCGGGCGGCGCGTTCCATCACCAGCGCGACGGCGCCGTCCAGTTCGGGGCGGCCGGGGTCGTCGACGGTGACCACGGCGAGGGTGCGGATCAGGTGGGGGTGGTCGGCGCGGCGGCTGAACCGCAGTTCCCCGGCGGCCATCTGGGCCGCCGTGCGGCGCTGGCCGGGGCTGGAGCGGGCCGGTCCGAGCAGCTTGACGGCGGCCGGGGAGCCGTCCGGGCCCTCGGCGGCGTAGACGCTGCCCCAGGCGCCCGCGCCGAGGAAGGCGCCGGTGCGGTAGCCGGCCAGGAGGTAGCCCGGGGGCACCTCGAAGGGCGGCCGTGAACCGGGTGGCGGCCCCGGCGGGTCGGCCGGGGTCACGGCCGGGTGGCCGGGCGCCGGGGCGGCAGCAGCGCGAGGTGCTCCTCCCGGACGAGGTCGAAGCGCAGGGCCAGGGCGACCAGTTCCTCGCGTTTGCCCCCGGCCGGGCCCTCCTCGTACGGCTCGCGCAGCCGCAGTTTGGCGCCGACCAGGTAGTCGATGTGGTAGTTCACCGCCGAGCGGGTCAGCCCGTGGCAGGCGGGCAGGGCGCGCAGCCGGGCCAGCACCTCGGTCGCCCCGGGGACGGCGGCGGCGGAGGGCGAGCGCAGCCGGGGTTCGCAGAGCGCGAGCAGCACCAGGAAGTACTTGGCGGTCGGGTCCAGGGCGAAGGGGCTGACGGTGCGTTCGCCGTCCGCGCCGGCGGAGTGGCCGTCCAGGTAGGAGTGCTGCGGGGCGAAGACCTTGAAGGCGGCGGGCTCGCCGAGGGCGGGCAGCAGGACCCGGGAGAGTTCGAAGGGGACGGGTGCGCCGAGCCGGCCGGGGGCGACCTTGACGTGCTCCCCCGCCCCTTCGAGGTTCTCCACCACGTAGGTGGCGGTGGTGGAGAAGTTGGACAGCAGCCAGTAGTCCTCGGCGGCGACCACTTCGCCGGCCCGGCGGGAGACGCCCTGGTCGGGCAGTGGGATGGGGACGGGCCGGGCGGGCTCGCCGCGGCCGAACACCGCGGTCTCGCCGGGGCCCATCCGCAGCAGTGCGGGCGCCGTGCCGGGCGCCGACTCCGGCCTCTGGTTGGGTAGTTGCACGATGACCGTGGCCACGCCGCCACCTCCGTGGGATCGGTTCGATGGTATCCGTCCGATTCGCCCCGGAGGCAAGGCGCTTACCCGGACGGGTGAAGGAGTCCGGACGAAGGGCGGGGCGGGCCGGGGCCCGGACGATCGCTTTCGACAAAAGGGTGGTTCAAGGCCTGGTCAAACGGGCGGACCCGGAGTACGTGGAACCGAGCCCCGGGCCGCTCCGACCCTCCCCGGCCGCACGGACGGGACTCCTCCCGGCCTCCCGCCACTCCTCGCGGGACCCCGGCCGCGGGCGCGATCGGCCACGAACCCTTGCAGGTCGGGAACTTGGCGAACGCCCTGGGCGCTGCGGACCTACTGATCATCCGTCAGGCCGCGACTTGTCCGTGCGCTGAACATCCGGCGAACGATTGCAGCCAGTAGTTGAACCGTCACCATGGGTGTGACGCAACGCACACTTGCCGATCTCATGATGTGTGCAAGACTCATCTCAAGAAGTGAGATTCCCTTTATTTCCAAGGAGGTTCGTATCATGCGCACTCGGATTGCAGCCGTGATGATGACGGTGGCAGGGATCGCCGGGCTGTCGGCCGCCCCCGCCGTGGCCGCCACGGCGACGTCCGAGGCCGGCACCGCGGCCTGCGCCACGGTGCTCAACCGCCCCTGCATCACGCACCAGGCCGACGGTGAAGGCATCGTCGGCATCGCCCAGGTCAGCGCGGACCCCACCCAGTTGACGATGGTTCAGGTAGAGGTGCGCACCCAGCAGGCCTGGGGCAGCCCGTGGGAGACGGTCGCCAGTGCGACGACCGTCCGACTCGGCTCCGCCCAGGCCGTCACCCCCAAGGTCACCGCCACCGCCCCCCGCATCATCTGCGCCACCGCCGGCCCGGCGCTGGACGCCGCCAAGCAGGTGACCACCTGTACCAACCCGTTCTGATCCGGCGCGCTCCGCTCCGGTGGGCCGGACCCCGATCGGCCGCCGGAGGGGCGCCGTCCGGAAGGACACCTCCGTAAGACAGGGAAGCCCGGACCTCCGGGCACCGGGAGCCGGGGCCTTCGGGCCCCGGCTCCTCGGGCGTCCCGGCCTCCCCGGCCTCCCCCGCCTTCTCGGGCGGCCCGGGCGGCCCGGGCGGCCCGGGTGGCCCGGGCACCGGAAAGCCCTCACCAGGCAGAACATCCGGCCCGGAGACCGGCCCCGGGTGGACCTGGGGGCCCCGTTCACGGCAAACTGGTCTAGACCTCGGAGGTCTAGACCTCAGCCTCGCCTCAGAACGGTGGACCCAGTATGGAAATCGTGATCGTCCCTGACGCCCCAGCGGCCGGCGAACTCATCGCCGCGGCGATCACCGATCTGCTGACCGGCAAGCCCGAGGCCCTGCTCGGCGTCGCGACCGGCTCGACCCCGCTGCCGATCTACCAGGCCCTCGCCGAGCGGGTCCGCGACGGCCGCCTGGACGCCTCCCGGGCGCGCATCTGCCAGCTGGACGAGTACGTCGGCCTGCCGGCCGGCCACCCGGAGTCCTACCGCTCGGTGGTCTTGAAGGAGGTCGTGGAGCCGCTCGGCCTGACCGAGGAGTCCTTCCTGGGCCCGGACGGCAACGCCGCCGACATCGCCGCGGCCGCCACCGCCTACGACCGCGCGCTGGCCGAGGCCGGCGGCGTGGACCTGCAGATCCTCGGCATCGGCACGGACGGCCACATCGGCTTCAACGAGCCCTGCTCCTCGCTCTCCTCCCGGACCAGGATCAAGACCCTGACCCGGCAGACCCGGGTCGACAACGCCCGGTTCTTCGACAGCATCGACGAGGTCCCGCACCACGTCATCACCCAGGGCATCGGCACCATCCTGGAGGCCCGCCACCTGGTGCTGCTGGCCACCGGCGAGGCCAAGGCCGAGGCCGTCGCGCTGGCCGTCGAGGGCCCGCTGGCCGCCGTCGTCCCCGCCTCGGCGCTGCAGCTGCACCCGCACGCCACCGTGGTGGTGGACGAGGCCGCCGCCTCCCGCCTCAAGCTCGCCGACTACTTCCGCGACACCTACGCGGCCAAGCCGGCCTGGCAGCAGCTCTGACCCCTGCGGTCGCCTGCGGCGCGGGGCCGGGACACCGATTCGGTGTCCCGGCCCCGCGCCGTGTCCACCCGGCCGCCCCCGTCCGGATGCCTCCCGCCCGCCCGCCTCCCGCCCGGGCCGTCGCCGGCGGGGCAGGACGGCTCAGCGCTTGCGCAGCCAGTCGGCGAAGGCCTCCAGCGCCGGGCCCGGGTCGCGGCGGCCGACGCCGATCCGGAAGCGGTCGGCCGGGGTGGGGGTGAGCTCGGAGCGGAACATGCTCGCGGGCATCAGCAGCACGCCGGCCTGCTCGACCAGCGCGGTGCAGAAGTCCTCCACGCCGTCCGGTCCGAGGTAGCGCGGGTAGGCCACGCAGCCGCCGTCCGGGGCGCGCCAGTCGAAGAGTTCGGGGAACTCGGCGAAGAAGGCGTCGAAGTGCGGCAGGTTCGCCGCGATGACCGCCCGGTTGCGGGCGAGGATCCCCTCCCGGGCGGTGATCGCGATCCGGGCCAGCACCTCGCTCGGGGCGGAGTTGCAGATGGTGGTGTAGTGCTTGGCCCGCTCCAGCCGGGTGCGCAGCTCGCGGTCCCGGCAGGCGATCCAGCCGATCCGCAGGCCGGGCAGGCCGAGCGACTTGGAGGTCACGTTGAGCGAGAGCGCGGTGGCCGAGAGGTCGGCGGCCTGCGGCAGGATGCGGGCCGGGTCGCGTTCCAGGCCGCGGTAGACCTCGTCGGAGAACAGCCGGATGCCGCGCTCCTCGCAGAGTCCGGCGAGCCGGGCGAGGTCGGCGGCGTCGATCAGGGTGCCGGTCGGGTTGTTGGGGAAGTTGACCGAGAGCACCTTGGTGTTCGGCCGCAGCGCCGCCTCGACCGCGTCCAGGTCGAGCGCCCAGTCCTGCCGCTCGTCCAGGGCGACGCCGGTGACCTCGCAGAGCGAGAGCGGAACGGTCTCCGCCGACTGGTAGTTGGGGGTCACCACCACCGCGTGGTCGCCCGGCTCCAGCAGCACCTGCATGGCGAGGTTGATCCCCTCCTGGGCGCCGCCGAAGCAGATCACGTCGTCCGCGTCGACCCGCTCGTACATCCCGGCGATCGCCCGCCGCAGGCCCGGGTCGCCGAAGGTCTCGGTGTAGCCGAGCGCCAGGGTGTCCCAGGCCTCGCGGTCCTCCGGGCCGGCCAGGGCGAGGAGTTCGGCCATCGTCATGGTCTGGGCGTCGGAGGCGGTGAGGTGGTGTCGGGCGGTGAACTCCCAACGGGTGAAGTAGGTTTCGAGCCGGAAGTCGGGCAGCTGGGTCATCGGGTGCTCCTCAGTTCTTCCTGGGCACGGCGGGGTGCTTGAGCTCGGCGAGCAGGGCGTAGGCGGTGGAGCGGGAGATCCGCAGCGCCACGGCCACGGCGGGGACGGCGCGGCGGACGGCGAACACCCCGGCCGCGTCCAGTTCGCGCAGCACGGCGAGCCGGTCCTCGCGGGTGAAGCGCTCCAGCGGGCGGCCCTGGGCGCGGACGTGGCCGCCGACCACGTCGTTGATCCGCTCCGTCCAGTCGCGTTCGAACAGCGGCTCGGGGCGGGGGGCGGTGGGGGCCGCGAAGTTGGCCAGCAGGGCGGCGGCCTGGTCCAGCGGGCCGCGGTCCAGGTTGACGCAGAGCACCGCCGAGGGCCGGCCGGCGTCGTCCCGCAGCACCGCGCTGACCGAGGACAGCCGCCGGCCGTCCGGCAGCAGCTTCTCGTACGGCCCGTAGACGTCCGGGGCCGAGGGGTCCAGTTCGTCCAGCTCGCCGAGCAGGGACGGGTCGCCGGGCGCGCGCGGGGTCAGCGGGTTCCAGATGGCCAGCACCCGGTCGGTGGCGGTGTCGTGCAGGACCACCTCGGCGTACGGCCCCAGCAGCTGGGCGACCGCCCGGCAGACCGGCGACCAGGTCCGCACGCGTGGGTCGGGGGTTTCGGCAGGCATGGCTGGACTGTACGTCCGATCCGGACACATAGTCCAGGAGGAAGGGCGGGAGCGGGCACGGAGAGGCCCCGCCCGGCGGTCCGGACGGGGCCTCCGAGGGGGCGCCCAGCAACAGGTGATCAGCGGCAGGTGATCAGCAGGCCGAGGACGGAGGTGCAGCTGCGGGTCGCCTTGCTGGTGGCGGGCGAGGGGTCGGCGGGGGCGCCGGCGGTGCGGGCCACGGTGACGTCCCAGGAGGTGACCAGGCTCAGCGCGCCGACCCGGACGGAGAAGTGCCGGGTGGTACTGGCGCCCTTGGCGAGCGGGGCGGCCAGCGTGCAGGTGAGCTTGCCCGCCGCGACCGTGCAGTCGGCCGAGGTGCTGGTCAGCCCGGTGGGCAGGGCCGCGGCGACGGTGGCCGCCGTGATCGGGTCCGGGCCCTGGTTGGTGAGGGTGACGGTGTAGTCGACCCGGCCGGAGAGCAGGTCGGTGACCGGGGTCGCGGTGAGCGCGACGGCCAGGTGGGCGCTGGGCGCGGTGTAGCCGAAGCGGTCGGCGGCGACGGCGGCGCTGGTGCCGCCGGGCGTGGTGACCTGGACGTCGACCGGGCCGGTCACGGTGGTGGCGGGGGCGGTCGCGGTGCAGCTGGTCTTCGTGCAGCTGAACGAGGTGGCCGGGCCGGCCGCGCCGAAGGTGACGGCGGTGGCGCCGTTGAGGTCGGTGCCGGCGATGGTCACCGTGGTGCCGCCGACCCCGGAGCCGCCGTTCGGGCTGATCCCGGTCACCACGGGCACCGGCAGCGGGAAGTTCAGCACGTCGACGGCGTCGCCGGTGAAGTCGGCGAGGTAGCCGCGCCGCCCGTCGGCGCTCAGCGCCAGGGTGTACGGACTGGCACCCACCGGGACGGTCGCGGTGACGGTCCGGCTGGCCGCGTCGATGACGCTCAGCGTGTTGTCGGCGTAGTTGGAGACGTAGGCGGTGGAGCCGTCCGGAGCGAGGGCCACCGCGTAGGGGCCGTTGCCGACCGTGACGGTGCCGACCAGGGTGTTGGCGCCGGTGTCGAGCACGGCGGCCGTGGTGTCGTCCCCGTCGGCGGCCCACAGCCGGCTGCCGTCGGGGCTGAGCGCCAGGCCGAAGGCGCTGTGGCCGACCGCGACGGTGGCGCTCACCGCGTTGCTCGCGGTGTCGACCACGTTCACCGCCTTGGCGCCGGAGGCGGCGACGTACAGCCGCTTGCCGTCGGGCGAGACGGCGAGCCCGTGCGGCTCGGCCCCGACCGGGACGGTGGCGGTGACGGTGCCGCTCGCGGTGTCCAGCACGCTGACGGTGCCGGCCCCGGCGTTGCTGACGTAGGCGCGGGTGCCGTCCGGCGAGAGCGCCAGGCCCCAGGGCTGGACGCCGACCGGGACGGTCGCGGTGACGGTGCCGCTCGCGGTGTCCACGACGCTGACCGCGTTGTCCAGGTGGTGGGTCAGGTAGGCGTGCTTGCCGTCGGGCGAGACGGCGACCGCGTACGAGCCGGTGCCGGCGGTGAAGCTGCCGGTCACCGTCCGGCTCGCGGTGTCGAGCACGCTGACCGTGCCGGTGCTCTGGCTGGTCACGTAGGCCCGGGCGCCGTCCGGAGTGAGCGCCACACCGGCCGGGTAGGGCGCCACCGGCACGTGGGCCGCCACGGTCGGCGGGGGCGCGGCGGCCTCGGCGGTGGCGGGCTGGGAGAGCAGCGCGGCCGTGGCTGCGGATATCGCCGCCACGGCCGTCCAGGTGCGCCGGGGTGCGCGCGGTGATCTCACGGATTCTCCAGGGGAGGTCGAACCAGGGGGAGGTGGTGAAGGGTGATGCCGAAGGGATGTGGCTCCGGAGCCGCTGCGAAGCGTAGATCGGGTGGTGACGGCACGTCAGGAGTTGATCGGTAATGTCGCCAACTGTTCAGATTCGACCGGGATGCGCTCGGATCGCGGTCGGGATCACCGCCGGGATCGCAGTCGGGGTCGCGGTCGGGGTCGCGGTCGGGGTCACCGCCGGATCGCCTCGTGCGGGAAATTGGAGTTCTGGAGTCGTATTCGATAGCGTTTCGAACGTGAGGCTGACCAAGAGCACCGACATCGCCCTCCGCATCGCCATGCGGCTCGCCGTGATCGGCGAGGGCGAGAACCCGACCACCCGCGAGGTGGCCGAGTCGGTCGGCGTGCCGTACACCCACGCGGCCAAGGTGGTCAGCAGGCTGCAGCACCTCGGGGTGGTGGAGGCCCGGCGCGGACGCGGCGGCGGGCTGATGATCACCTTCGCCGGGCGGACCGGCTCGCTCGGCCTGCTGCTGCGCGAACTGGAGGGCGTCGGCGACGTGGTCGGCTGCGAGGACGACCCGCCGTGCCCGCTGCGGGCCGCCTGCCGGCTGCGCGGGGCGCTGCGCACCGCCCAGGAGGCGTTCTTCGCCGCGCTCGACCCGCTCAGCATCGACCAGCTGGTGGCCTCCCCCACCGGACCGGTCCTGCTCGGCCTCACCGCCCGACCCGCCGACTGACCCCGCCCCCGAGGGGTCGGCCGGCGCCCACGGCATTAAATAAGAGTCTCAGATACCAGTTCTCAGCTACCGTCAGGAGCTCCTCCGATGCTGTCCGCGAAGTCCGCCGAGGTCGTCGAGGCCACCCTGCCCGTCGTGGGCGGCGCGATCGGTGACATCACCCCGCGCTTCTACGACCGGCTGTTCGCCGCCCACCCCGAGTTGCTGCGCGACCTCTTCAACCGGGGCAACCAGGCCAACGGCACCCAGCGCGAGGCGCTGGCCGGCTCGATAGCCGCCTTCGCCTCCGCGCTGATCGCCCACCCCGACCAGCGGCCGGACGCGATGCTCGCCCGGATCGCCCACAAGCACGTCTCGGTCGGCATCGAGAGCGCCCAGTACAAGATCGTCCGCGAGCACCTGTTCGCGGCGATCGTCGAGGTGCTCGGCGAGGCCGTCACCCCGGAGGTCGCCGCCGCCTGGGACGAGGTGTACTGGCTGATGGCCAACGCGCTGATCGCGATCGAGGACCGGCTGCGCGCCGAGGCCGCGGCCGGCGGCGACCCGGCCGACCTGTGGCGCCCGTACACGGTGGTCGCCCGCCATCAGGAGACCTCGACCGTCACCAGCTACCTGGTCCGCCCGGCCGACGGCCGCCCCGCCCCCGCCTCCCGCCCCGGCCAGTACGTCTCGGTGCGCACCCGCCTCGCCGACGGCGCCCACCAGATCCGTCAGTACAGCCTGTCCGGCGGAGCCGACGGCGCCCTGCGGTTCAGCGTCAAGCGCGAGCCCGGCGGCGAGGTCTCCGGACACCTGCACGACCACCTGCACGCCGGCGACACCGTCGAACTGGCGCCCCCGCTCGGCGACATCAGCCTCGCCAACGGCGACGGCCCGGTGCTGCTCGCCTCCGCCGGCATCGGCAACACCCCGATGACGGCGATGCTCGACCACCTCGCCGCCACCGGCTCCACCCGGCGGATCGTCTCGGTGCACGGCGACCGCGACCAGCTCAGCCACGCCTTCCGCGCCGACCTGGAGCAGCTGACCGCCCGGCTCGCCGACGCCGACGCCCACGTCTTCTACGAGCAGCCGCTCGGCGACTGGCCGGCCGAGCGCACCGGCCTGGTCGACCTGTCGACCGTCGAGGTCCCGGCCGGCACCACCGCCTACCTGTGCGGACCGCTGCCCTTCCTGCGCGCCGTACGCGGCCAACTGCTCGCGGCGGGCGTCCCGGCGGCGGACATCCACTACGAGGTGTTCGGGCCGGACCTCTGGCTGGGCGCCTGACGTCCCACGGTTCGGCGGCCCGCTCGGTACGGCCACGGGCGGGCCGCCGCCGCTTCCGGCGTCCGGGTGCGGTCAGAGCCTGAGCTCCAGGGTGCAGCACTTCGCCCCGCCGCCGCCCTTGAGCAGCTCGGAGACGTCCACCGGGATCGGCTCGTAGCCCTCCTCGGCGAGCCGGCCGGCCAGGTTCTTGGCCGTGTCCGGGAGCAGCACCCGGCGGCCGTCCGAGACCGCGTTCAGTCCGAACACCTCGGCGTCGGCCCGGTCGGCGAGGATCGCGTCCGGGTAGAGGGTGCGCAGCACGGAGCGGCTGTGGGCGTCGAAGGCCTCCGGGTAGTACATGACGTGGTCGTCGGAGAGCACGGCCAGTGCGGTGTCCAGGTGGTAGAAGCGCGGGTCGACCAGGGTCAGGCTGACCACGGGGACGCCGAACAGTTCCTCCGCCTCGGCGTGGGCGGCCCGCGAGGTGCGGAAGCCGGTACCGGCGAGCACCCGGCGCCCGACCACCAGGTGGTCTCCCTCGCCCTCGTTGACGTACCCGGCGCGGCGCACCGCGCGGTAGCCGTGCAACCGGAACCAGGACTGGTAGGCCTCGGACTCGGCGGCCCGCTCCTGGTGGCGGAAGGTCGCCACCAGGGCCCGGCCGTCCAGGACGGTCGCCCCGTTGGCGGCGTAGACCATGTCGGGCAGGCCGGGCACCGGGTCGATCAGCTCGACGGTGTGGCCGAGGCGGCGGAAGGTGCGGTGCAGGCGCTCCCACTGGCGGACGGCGAGCGCGGTGTCGGTGGGCTGCGCCGGGTCCATCCACGGGTTGATCGCGTAGTCCACCGTGAAGTACGTCGGCCGGCACATCAGGTAGCGCCGGGGCCGCGCCGTACGTGCCGGGGTGTGCGTGGGCATTGCTCAACCGTCCTAGGATCGCGGGGAGTTCGGGTGCGGAGCTGCGGGTCGCTGCTCAGGCGGCTGCCCCGCGATCCCCGCTCGCACACCCGCGCGGGCGCCCCCGGCGGGCGCAACCCCCCGCGCACCCGGCGCGAGCCCCGGCGCACGGACCGGCGGGCCGCACCGGTCGCCGACGGCCCGGAGTCGGCTCAGCGGCGGGCCGGGCCGGATCGGTTCACCGGCGGGCCGCACCGGTCACCAGCGCACCGCGGCGAAGTCCACCGGCTCGGTCCGCAGTGCGCGGGCCCGGACGGCGAGGGCGCGCAGCCGGCGGTCCGCTTCCTCGGCGGGCATCCGGTGCTTGTCGCCGTGGCCGGGCAGCAGCCACTCGAAGCGCAGCGCGTCCAGGCTGCGCTCCAGCGAGGCCGCCTGCTCCTCGATCGAGTACCAGGTCACCGCCTCCTGCACCTCGATGTCCCGGTTGGTGCGGGACCAGTACAGGCTGTCGCCGGTGAAGCAGTACCGCTCATCGGCGACGTACAGCACGCTGCCGCGGGTGTGGCCGGGGAAGGGGTGGGCGACCAGGCCGGGCGAGACCTCCACCGGGGCGGTGCCGCGCAGCACCCGGTCGGCGTCCGGGGCGGCGGCGAGGTCGCCCTCGTGGATCCAGAGCCGGGCGCCCAGCCGGTCGGCGTAGGCGCGGCCGTGCGCCGCGTGGTCGCGGTGGGTGAGCAGGACGTCGGTGACCGGGCCGAGCGCCTCGTAGCGGGCCGCGAGGGCCTCGCTCCAGCGGGGCGTGTCGATCATCGCCCAGCCGTGGGGGCGGCGGCAGAGGTAGGCGGTGGCCCCCGCGGTCCGCCGGGAGTTGTGGCCCAGCAGCAGCACCTCGCCGGCCTCGTCGAGGGCCAGCGGGAAGGGGTCGGTGGCCCGGTCGAGCGGGCCGTTGCCGGGGCGGATGGAACGGGTCGGGCAGGCGTGGGCGGCGGCGAGCAGTTGGCGGCGCTCGGCCTCGTCGCGCGGCTGGCGGACCAGTTCGGACTTGCGGTCGCGCTCCCGGATCAGGTCGGGCGCGAGCTGCCGGGCGACGTCGCAGTTGGTGCAGCGGTCGTCGACGGTCCAGTTCTCGGAGCTGTTCATGGCCGGTGCTCCCCCAGGGAAGGTACGGCGGCCGGAGCGGCGCGCCGTCCTTCGAGCATCGTCCGGGCGCGCCGGAAAGCGGAAGGGGGAGCGGACCTTGTGCTTTGCCGGAGCGGCCGCTCTGCCGCCCGGGCGGGGCCGTAGAGCGTACGTGGCCCATCTCACGTTCCGCCAGGCTCACCTACGGTGGCGTAGGTCACTTGAATGGGTGAACTATCTCTTTCATGCCGAACCTCCAGGAGACCCTTGACCTCAGTTCGTACGCCGCCCTCGGGGACAGCTTCACCGAGGGCCTGAACGACCCCGGTGCCGACGGCGCGTTCGCCGGCTGGGCCGACCGCCTGGCCGGGCTGCTCTCCGACGGGCGGCCGCCGGGCGGGTTCCGCTACGCCAACCTGGCGGTGCGGGGGCGGCTGTTGGACCAGATCGTGGCCGAGCAGGTGCCGCAGGTCCGCCGGCTCCAGCCCGACCTGGTCACCTTCTGCGCCGGCGGCAACGACATCCTCCGGCCCGGCAGCGACCCGGACGAGGTGGCCGTCCGCTTCGAGGCCGCCGTCGCCCAACTCGCCGAGAACGCCGGGACGGTGCTGATCTGCACCGGCTTCGACACCCGCGAGGTGCCGCTGATCAAGCACCTGCGCGGCAAGATCGCCACCTACAACGGCCACATGCGGGCCGTCGCCGACCGCTACGACTGCAAGGTCGCCGACCTGTGGTCGCTGCGCGCGGTGCAGGACCGCCGGGCCTGGAGCGAGGACCGGCTGCACCTCTCCCCCGAGGGCCACCAGCGGGTCGCCCTGCTGGCCGCCCGCTCGCTCGGCCTGCGCACCCAGGACGACCCGGAGGCCCCGTGGCCGACCGCCCGCGCGCTCACCCCGGCCGACCAGCGGCGGGAGAACCTCCAGTGGGCGCGGGAGTTCCTGATCCCCTGGGTCGGCCGGCGCCTGCGCGGGGAGTCCTCGGGCGACCACGTGGAGGCCAAGCGGCCCGACCTGCTGCCGTTCTGACCGCTCGTCAGGAATGACGGACCGTCAATACTTTTGAATTTTAATGATCCGGGCGCTGCGTTCGTGAAGTTCAGTGTTGATCTCTGTGGGGC